>JAVHLZ010000005.1:0-12780 GCA_031081675.1 Armatimonadota bacterium | reverse complement strand
AGCCGTGTCATCCCCGCTCCTTCGGGCCGGCGGATGCCTGTGCAGGACCCGGCAGGCCCAGCAAGGAGGCCACGATCTCCGGAAGCCGCTGCTCGACCTCCAGGACCCGATCCCACACAGTGTACCTCAGACCCAGACTGACGGCCTGCTTGCTGACGCCCACGGCCTGGGCGACCTTCTCCAGGGACCGGTGCTGGCGGTAGAGGCTCACCCGCTCCCACTGCTTGACCGTCCAGCGCCTCTGAATGCCCCCCAGCAGCGCATACAAGGCGTTGAGGACCACGTCGGCGGCGGGGGTGCCCGACACCACCACGACCTCGCGGCCTGCCTCCTTTCCGAACTCCACCGCCTCCCGCGCCCGGACGAACGCGGGGCCGTCCATCTCCGTCACCCGGACCGCCAGGGCGGTGGCGATCGGGCCGATCCCCACGCCCACCGTGATCCGGTCGGGACGGATCGTCGAATGGACGGTCGCCACCACGGGTGGGAACCGCCGCGGATCCCGGATGAGGCCCTGGAGCTCGTCGCCCAGAGTAATCATGAACGGCGCGGCCAGGTCGGACTGGTGCCAGGTGTTGAGGCGGTCCACAAGGTCCCGCAGGCGCCCCTGCCACTCCCGGCGGTCCGGAAGATCCCGGGACACGACCAGGTCCGCGGTGACGACTGCGTACAGGTCACCGGAGGGGTGTTCCCGCGCGACCCGGTCTTTCACACCCGCATCTCCCGCACGATCCGCCGCACCAGCCGCACGAACTTGGGCTCGATCTCCCGGGCGGCGGCAATGACCTCTTCGTGGCTGACCGGCTGCACCTGCTCGCCGGTGGCCATGTCGGTGAGGGCGGTGATGCCCAGCACCCGCATGCCCATATGCCGGGCCGCGATGACCTCGGGGACCGTGGACATCCCCACGGCATCCGCCCCCCACCCCCGCAGCATCCGCAGCTCGGCGGGCGTCTCGTAGCTGGGGCCCGGCACGCCCACGTACACGCCCTTGCGGATGGGGATGCCTTCGGCCAGGGCCGCCCGCTCGGCCAGGGCGATGAACTCGGGGTCGTAGGCCGCGGACATGTCCACAAACCGCGGCCCCAGAGAGGGATCGTGGGGGCCGATCAGGGGGTTGGTGCCGAAGAAGTTGATGTGGTCGGCGATGATCATCAGATCGCCCCGGTACCACTGGCGGTTGAGGCACCCGGCGGCGTTGCTCACCACCAGCACCCCGGCGCCCAGGGCCCGCATGACCCGCACCGGGAAGACCACCTCGGCCAGGGTATAGCCCTCGTAGTAGTGCACCCGCCCCTGCATGGCCACCACGGACTTGCCCTCCAGGTGCCCCAGGATCAGATTTCCGGCGTGCCCTTCCACCGTCGAGCGCGGGAAGGCCGGGATGTCGGCGTAGGGCAGCACGGCGTCGGCGTCGATGTCGGCGGCCAGCGCCCCCAGCCCCGACCCCAGGATGATGGCCACCTGCGGGGTCACCCGCGTGCGCGCGCGAATGTAGTCTGCGGCCGCCCGGATGCGCTCCCTCCACTCCACGGCGTTCCCCCTCGTCCTGCCGGCGGGGCGGGACACCGGCCGTCCTGTTCCCGCCCGCCGTGTCTATTCGGCAATCAGGGGCACCATGCTTTCTCCCGGACCCTCCCAGGGGATCCCCAGGGCCGCCGCCACGGTGGCGCCCACGTCGGCAAACGTCGGCCGCGTGCCCAGATCCACCCCTCCCCGCACGCGCCGGCCGGCCACCAGCAGGGGCACGTACTCCCGGGAGTGGTCGGTGCTGGGCGTGGTGGGGTCGTTGCCGTGGTCGGCGGTGACGATCACCAGGTCGTCGGCGCCGAGGGTGTCCAGGACCTGGGGCAGGGCGGCATCGATGGCCTCCAGTCCCCGGGCGTAGCCCCCCGGGTCGTTGCGGTGGCCGTAGCGCGAATCCAGGTCCACCAGGTTGGTGAAGACGATGCCCCGGGGGATCCGCCGCACCGCCTCGGCGGTGCGGGCCACCCCGTCCAGGTCGTCGTGGGTGTGCACCGCTTCGGTGATGCCCCGGCCGGCGAAGATGTCCGCGATCTTGCCCACGCCGATCACCGGATACCCCGCGGCCACGGCCGCATCCAGGACCGTGGGGGCCGGCGGAGGCAGGGCAAAGTCCCGCCGGCGGTCGGTGCGGACATATGCTCCGGGCCGGCCCACAAAGGGCCGGGCGATCACACGGCTGACCGCGTGCTCGCCGGTGAGGATCCGCCGCACCGCCCGGCACATCTCGTACAGCCGCTCCACCGGGATGACGTCCTCGTGGGCGGCGATCTGGAACACGCTGTCGGCGGAAGTGTACACGATGGGGTACCCGGTGCGCTGGTGCTCCGGGCCCAGGCGGGCGATGATCTCGGTGCCGGAGGCCACCTCGTTGCCCAGCACGGGGGTGCCCAGGACCCGCTCCACCTGAGCGATGAGGTCGGGAGGAAACCCGCGGGGATAGGTGGGAAACGGCCGCTCCAGGATGACCCCCATCAGCTCCCAGTGCCCGGTGGTGGTGTCCTTGCCCGCCGACCGCTCGGCCATGCGGCCGAACGCGCCGCGGGGGTCGGACACCGCCCGCACCCCGCGCAGGGGCGCGATGCGTCCCAGGCCCAGGGCCTCCAGGGTGGGGACCCGCAACCCGCCGGCGGCCTCGGCGGTGTGCACAAGGGTGTTGCTGCCCTCGTCCCCGTAGCGGCCGGCATCGGGCAGCTCCCCGATCCCGGCGCTGTCCAGGACGATGACGACGACGCGGGCGAACGTCCTCACGACTGCCGGCGGCGTCCTCCCCGGGGAGAGGGGGGAATCCGCATGCCGTCCCGCGGGTGCGCGGCGCGGTACACCTCGCGGAGGCGCTGGCGCGTCAGGTGAGTGTAGACCTGGGTGGTGGCCACGCTGGCGTGGCCGAGCATCTCCTGTACCGCCCGCAGGTCGGCCCCCCGGTCCAGCAGGTGGGTGGCGAACGAGTGGCGGAGCACGTGGGGGCTCAGCGCCCGCGTGATGCCGGCCCGCCGGGCGTAGCGGCGAACCAGCTTCCAGCAGGCCTGCCGGGTCAACGGCCGGCCGCGGCGGCTGACGAACACCGCCTGGGTCCATCGGTGGCGGACCAGCACCGGGCGCGCGCGCGCCAGGTAGGCCCGCAGGGCCCGGACCGCGTGGGCGCCCAGAGGCACGAGCCTCTCCCGGGAGCCCTTGCCGACGGTCCGCACCACCTCCTGGGCCAGGTCCAGGTCCGACAGCTGCAGTCCCACCGCCTCGGAGACGCGCAACCCGCTGGCGTACAGCAACTCCAGCAGCGCCCGGTCCCGCAGGCCCTCGGGCGTGGATGGATCGGGGGCGGCCAGCAACCGCTCCACCTCCTCCACGGTCAGCACCCGCGGCAGCCTCTGCGGCAGGCGCGGGGGGGCCAGGTCGACCGTGGGATCCGTGCCCACCGCGGTCTCCCGCAGCAGGTACCGGTACCACGCCCGCACCGAGGCGGCCCGCCGCCGCACCGTGGCCGGACTGAGGCCGCGGCGGCGCAGGGTGGCCAGGTACAGGCTCACCGTGGCCCGGCTGACCGCCCCCGGCGCGGGCGCTCCCCGGCTGGCGGCGAACGCCGCGAACTCCTCCAGGTCCCGCCGGTACGCTTCCACGGTGCGGGGCGCCAGCCCGGCCTCGGCCAGGGCGTGGGCGCAGAACGCCTCCACGGCCCGCAGGAAAGCGTCCGGCACGCGGGGCGTCAGGGACGTCGGGTCCATTCCGGGATCAGCCACAGCAATCCGATGATGGACTTGCTGTCGACGATCTCCCCCGAGCGCACCAGCGCCTGGGCGGCCGCCAGGGGCATCCGGACCACCTCCAGGTCCTCCTCCTCACCGGGCAGGCGGTGGGGGGTCAGGTCGGTGGCCAGGTAGACGTGTACCGTCTCCGTGAGGAACCCCGGCGAGGGGTAAAACGAGACCAGGTGCTGCAGGCGCCCGGCGCGCATGCC
Source organism: Armatimonadota bacterium (assembly GCA_031081675.1). NCBI lineage: Bacteria > Bacillati > Armatimonadota > Armatimonadota bacterium. Next base: position 8,801 of record JAVHLZ010000005.1, on the reverse strand, counting down.
GATCTCCTCTGCCAGCTCCCGCTGCAGGCACGCCTCCGGCGATTCGCCGGCCTCCAGGGTGCCGGCGGGGATCTCCAGCAGCGCCCGCCCCACCGCCGGCCGGTGCTGGCGGACCAGCAGCACGTCCCCGTCCACCAGCGGCACGGCCGCCACCGCCCCCCGGTGCTCCACGATCTCCCGGGACGCGCGGCGGCCGTCGGGCAGCCGGACCTCCTCCACCCGCACGGAGACCACCCGCCCCTCGTACACGCGGCGCCCGCCGCCGTTCATCGCGCGTCTGACCGCCCCTTCACCACGCCGCCCCGCCGGGCCGGGCGGGCCCGGCGGGAACGGCGCCCAGAGGTGCTACGGCCGGGCCTCGGCCGGCGACGGGTAGATGGGAGTCCCCTCGCGGGCCACCAGGTCCCGGAAGGCGGCCATCAACCGCCGGGTGATGGGGCCGGGCCGTCCGTCGGCGATGGGCCGGCCGTCCAGTTCCACCACGGGCCCCACCTCCGCGCCCGTACCCGTCAGGAAGCACTCGTCGGCCGTGTAGATGTCATACAGGGTGAACACCCGCTCCGCCACCGGCAGCCCCTGGTCCCGGGCCAGGTCCAGGATGGCGTCCCGGGTGACGCCGCGCAGGATCCCCAGGTAGGCCGGAGGCGTCCACACCTGCCCGCCCCGCACGATGAAGATGTTGTCGGCGCTGCACTCGCAGACGTACCCGTCGGCGCTGAGCATCACCGCCTCGTCCACGCCGGCCCGGTTGGCCTCCAGGCGGGCCAGGATGTTGTTGAGGTAGTTGAGGGTCTTGGCCTGGGGCGCCAGCATGTCGGACCGCACCTTGCGGGTGGTAGCGGTGATGGCCCGCAGGCCCCGCTCGTAAGCCTCGGGGGGGTACAGCTGGATCGCGTCCACGATGATGACCACCGTGGGGGACGGGCACTTGCGGGGATCCAGGCCCAGGTCGCCGACGCCCCGGGAGACGATGGGCCGGATGTAGGCGTCCTGCAGGCCGCAGCGTCGGACCGTTTCGAGGATCGCTTCCGCCATCTCCTGGCGGGACAGCGGGATCGTCAGCTGCAGGTACCGCGCCGACGCGTACAGGCGGTCCAGGTGGGCCTCCAGGCGGAAGATGCGCCCCCGGTAGGCCCGGATTCCCTCGAAGACACCGTCGCCATACAGGTACCCGTGGTCATAGACCGAGACCCGGGCCTCCTCCTTGGGCACGAACGCACCGTTGACGTAGGTGACCAGCGCCATGGCTCGCCTCCTCAGGTCATGGTGTCCGCCCCGTCCCGGGACCCCACCGCCACCCGGGCCCGGCGGAGGGCCGCGCCGATGAAGTCGCGGTACAGCGGGTGGGGGCGCGTGGGCCGGGACCGGTACTCGGCGTGGAACTGGGTGCCCACAAACCAGGGGTGGTCGGACAGCTCGATGATCTCCACCAGGTTCTTCTCCGGGTACACCCCGGTCACCCGCAGGCCCCCGCGGGTGAGGATGTCCAGGTAGGCGTTGTTGACCTCGTACCGGTGGCGATGCCGCTCGGCGACCATGTCGGTGCCGTAGGCCGCGGCCGCCAGCGACCCCGGAGCCAGGCGGCAGGGATACAGGCCCAGCCGCATGGTCCCTCCCTTCTCGGTGACCCCCTTCTGCTCGGGCAGCAGGTCGATCACCGGGTGGGGGGTGGCCGGGTCGACCTCGGTGGTGTTGGCTCCCTCCAGGCCGCAGACGTGGCGGGCGAACTCCACCACCGCCCACTGCATGCCGTAGCAGATGCCCAGGAACGGCACCTTCCGCTCCCGGGCAAAGCGGATGGCCTTGACCTTGCCCTCCACCCCCCGGGCCCCGAACCCCGGGCACACCAGGATGCCGTCGAACTCCGCCAGCCGCGCGGCCACCTCGGCGTCGGACAGGGGCTCCAGGGTTTCGGCGTCCACCTTGGTGATGACCACCTCGGCCCGGTAGGCGATGCCCCCGTGGCGAAGGGCCTCCACGATGCTGACGTAGGAATCTTCCACCCCCATGTACTTGCCGACGAGGGCGATGCGCACCGACGCCTGCGGGTGCAGGATGCGGTCCACCATCTCCTGCCACTCGCCCAGATCCGGCGGACCGCACTCCAGTCCCAGCCGCCGGACGATCAGCTCGCCCAGCCCCTCCCGTTCCAGGATCAGGGGGACCTCGTAGATGGTGGCCGCATCCATCGCCTCGATGACGGCGTCGGGGGAGACGTCGCAGAACAGGGCGATCTTCTCCTTGATGGCCCGGGACAGCGGCCGCTCGGTGCGGCAGACGATGACATCGGGCTGGATCCCGATGCTGCGCAGCTCCTTCACGCTGTGCTGGGTGGGCTTGGTCTTGAGTTCGCCGGCGGCCCGCAGGTAGGGCACCAGGGAGACGTGCACGTACATGACGTTGTCGGCCCCCACCGCGTGGCGGAACTGGCGGATGGCCTCCAGGAAGGGGAGCCCTTCGATGTCGCCCACCGTTCCCCCGACCTCCACGATGGTCACGTCGGCCCCCGCGGCGGCGGCCACCCGGCGGATCTCGTCCTTGATCTCGTTGGTGACGTGGGGGATCACCTGCACGGTGCCGCCCAGGTACTCGCCCCGGCGCTCCCGGGCGATGACCGCGCCGTAGATCTTGCCGGTGGTGGTGTTGTTGTCCCGGCTCAGGTTGGTGTCGATGAACCGCTCGTAGTGGCCCAGGTCCATGTCGGTCTCGGCGCCGTCGTCGGTGACGAAGACCTCGCCGTGCTGGTGGGGGTTCATGGTCCCCGCGTCCACGTTGACGTACGGGTCGAACTTCAACATGGTCACCCGCAGCCCGCGGGCCACCAGCAGGCGGCCGATGCTGGCCGAGGTGATCCCCTTGCCCAGGGCCGAGGCCACCCCGCCGGTGACGAAGATGTACTTGGCCACTAGCGTTCCCCCCAGGTGAGTTTGGTACGGAGAATGCCGTAAAAACTGCGTCGGCGCAGGCGCACGAACCGGGTGACCTGCTCCGCCCGGCACACCCGCAGGCGCTGCCCCGGCTCCAGCGACACCGTGGCCCGGCCGTCGGCGGTCACCGCCGCCGCCGATCCGGCCTCCACCTCCACCACGTCGTCCCGGTGGACCACCACCGCCCGGGCATTGAAGGTGTGGGGACAGATGGGGGTGATCAGCAGAGCCTCCACCCGCGGATGCACCACCGGTCCGCCGGCCGACAGGGAGTAAGCGGTGGAGCCGGTGGGGGTGGCGACGATCACGCCGTCGGCGGGGTAGCTGGCCAGGTGCTCGCCGTTGACCCAGACCCGCAGCCGCAGCACCCGCGCCACCCCTCCGTGGGACACCACCACGTCGTTGAGCGCCAGCAGCCGTCCCTGCCCGCCCACCTCGGCCTGCAGCATCATGCGCTCGTCCAGGCTGTAGCGGCCCTCCGCCAGGTCGGCCGCCACCGCCGGCAGCTCCTGCACCGAGACCTCCGACAGGAAGCCCAGCCCGCCCAGGTTCACGCCCAGGATCGGCACGTCGGCGGCGGCCGCCAGCCGGGCCGCCCGCAGGATCGTGCCGTCGCCTCCCACGGCCACCACCAGGTGCGCGCCCGACGCCAGCGTTTCCTCCGACCAGCCCGCCTCCTCCAGGTGCAGGGCCTGAGCGCCATCCCGATCCACCCGCACCTTCGCGCGGCCGCGCAGGATCTCCAGAGCCGCCCGCACCGGCCCGACCAGCTCGGGCTGCTCGGCCAGCCGGGTGGCGTTCACGACGACCGCGACGGTGGTCATCTCTACGCCGGCCGCGCCTCGGCGTGCGCGCGCGCCACCACCGCCTCCACGTCCAGGTCGGCCGGGGGTGCCTCCCCCCGGCGCAGGTGCACGAAGAACTCCAGGTTGCCCTCCGGGCCCCGCAGCGGGGAGGGCGCCAGTCCCAGCGGAGCCAGTCCCGCGGCCCGGGCTGCCTCCAGCACGCGACGGATGGCGTCGGCGTGCAGGGCCGGGTCCCGCACCACCCCCCGCCGGGTGCGGCGCGGCCCCACCTCGAATTGCGGCTTGATGAGGGCGACGATGTCGCCTCCGGGGCGCACCAGCGACGCCACCGCCGGCAGCACGGTGCGCAGGGAGATGAACGACACGTCCACCGTCGCCAGATCCACCGGCCCGCCCACGTCGGCCGGGGTCAGCGAGCGCACGTCCCGGCGCTCCAGGCTGACGACCCGGGGATCGCGGCGCAACCGCCAGTGCAGCTGTCCCGTGCCCACGTCCACCGCATAGACCCGCGCGGCCCCGCGCTGCAGCAGGCAGTCGGTGAATCCGCCCGTGCTGGCGCCCACGTCCACCGCCACACGCCCGGCCACGTCCAGCCCGAACGCTTCCAGGGCCGCCAGCAGTTTCTCCCCTCCCCGGCTGACAAAGCGCGGCCGCCGCGGCCGCACCTGCACATCCGCGTCGGCGTCCACCAGCTGGCCCGGCTTGGACGCCACGGCGCCGCCCACCAGGACCTCCCCGGCCAGGATGGCCGCCGCGGCCTTGGCCCGCGACTCCGCCAGGCCGCGCTCCACCAGCAGGGAGTCCAGCCGCACCCTCCGCCGGACCGCCCGCGCCTCGCGCACCGCCACGGACCTCTCGCCGCGCATGGTGTCCTAGTGGTCCCGCTCCAGCAGGTCGCGGGCCAGCCCGGCCAGGATCCGTCCCGACGGGCCCAGCCGCCCGGCCGCGTCCACGGCCTCCTGGGTCAGCCGGGCCGCGGCCGCCCGCGATTCCGCCACCCCGTAGGCGGCGGGATAGGTGGCCTTGCCGACGTCCCGGCGGGTGCGTTTGCCCAGCTGCTCGGGATCGCCGGTGAGGTCCAGGATGTCGTCGATGATTTGAAACGCCAGACCCACCTTCTCCCCGTACACCGTCAGGGCGTCCAGGGTGGCCGGATCGGCGCCGGCCAGCAGCCCCCCGGCGCGGGCGCACGCCCGGATCAGCGCGCCGGTCTTGCGCCGGTGGATCTGCACGACCAGCTCGGGCAGGGCGCCCAGCGCGTCGGGCGGCCCGCCGGGAAAGCGCCGTCCCTCGCCCAGCAGGTCCAGCACCTGCCCGCCCACCATGCCGTCGGTGCCGATGGCGGCGGCGATCTCTCCGGCCACCGCCAGGACGCGCTCGGCCCCGCAGGTCGCGGCGGCCTGGGGGATCAGGGCAAACGCCAGGGCGTGCAGGGCATCGCCGGCCAGGATGGCAATCGCCTCACCGAAGGCGACGTGGACGGTGGGGCGGCCGCGGCGGGTATCGGCGTCGTCCATGGCCGGGAGGTCATCATGGATCAGCGAGTAGGTATGGATGCACTCCACCGCGCAGGCGACCGGCAGGACCGCCTCGGGCGCCAGCCCGCAGGCCTCGGCGCTGGCCAGGACCAGCAGGGGGCGCAGGCGCTTGCCCCCGGCCAGCACGGCGTGCCGCATCGCCCGGTGCAGGATGCGCGGAGGACAGTCCGCCGGCGGCAGGACCGCGTCCAGGGCCTCGTCCACCAGGCGGACGCGGCTGGACAGGTAGGCGGCCAGCTCCGTGTCCACCAGCGCCACCCCAGCGGTCCCTCCCCTCACAGGATCCGGAACCCCGTCAGCCCGGCGGGGGATTCCCACTCCACCTGCACCCGGGTCACCACGGCGCCGGCCGGGCCCCGCTGCACCTCGGCGATGAACTGGTCCAGAACCGCCCGGGGGCCTTCGGCGATGATCTCCACCCGGCCATCCGGGAGGTTGCGGGCCAGACCCGACAGCCCCAGGCGACGGGCCACCCGCTCGGTGAAAAATCGGAAGCCGACGCCCTGCACCACACCCGACACCCACAGGTGGCAGCGCGCAACGGTTGTGGCGGCCCCGGGTCGCCTCTCATCCATCACGCACCCCGCTGCGCTCGCGAACCCGGCGCAGCACCGCGGCCAGAACCCCGTTGACGAACTTCCCGGAGTCCTCGGTCCCGTAGGCCTTGGCCAGCTCCACCGCCTCGTTGATGACCACGGCCGGAGGCGTGTCCATGTGCTGCAGCTCGTAGGCGGCCAGGCGCAGAATGGCCCGGTCGGTGCCGGCCAGCCGGTCCACCGACCACTGGGGGGCCACCTCGGCCAGGAGGGCGTCCAGCTGCCGGCGCGCCGTCCAGGCTCCCTCACAGAGGGCACGCAGAAACGGCCGCTCCCGCTCGGGGACGTCCGGGAGAACCCGCTCCAGCACCGCCGCCAGGGGCTGGCGGCCGACGTCGGCTTCGTACAGAGCCCGCAGCGCCAGTTCGCGGACGCGGCGCCGCACGCCCGCCATGGCTAGAACATCCCGGCCGGCAGGGGGACCCACAGGGACCCGGGGCGCCGGCCGCACGCCCGCTGAACAAAGAAACAACCACCCAGCGCTCGCCGGGTGGTACGCCGCCCCGGTTGCCCCGCGGCAACCAGGCCCGCGGACAGGCGCGGTGGGCGGTCCAGCACGGACCAAGTATACCAGAGCCCTCCACCCCGAACAAGCCGAGCCCGCCGCAGCCGCGTGCGCCTGTCGTCCTTTGCCCATTTTCGTTCTCTCATTTCACCCGCTCCAGGTATTCCCCGGTCCGGGTGTCGACGCGGATGCGGTCTCCCACCGAGACGAACAGCGGGACCTGCACGGTGATGCCGGTCTCCAGCCGGGCGGGCTTGGTGCCCCCCGAGACGGTGTCGCCGCGGACGCCGGGGGCGGTGTCCACCACCTCCAGCTCCACGGCGTTGGGCAGCTCGACCGCGATAGGGCGGCCGTCGTAGAAGACCACGGTGACGTCGGTGTTCTCCTTCAGGTATCCGACGGCGTCCCCCAGGAGCTGGGCCGGCAGGCTGAGCTGCTCGAACGTCTGCCGGTCCATCATCACGTACTCGTCGCCGTGCCGGTACAGGAACTGCATCACCTTGCGGTCCAGGGAAGCCTGGGGGACCATCTCGTCGCTGGTGAAGTTCCGTTCCAGCACGGCGCCGGTCTTCAGGTTGCGGAGGCGGGCCCGCACGAACGCCTGGCGCTGGGCGCGTTTGTGGTGATGGGCTTCCACCACGGCGTACAGCTCGCCGTCCAGCTCGATCACGACCCCCGGCCGAAAGTCTCCGCTGGCAATCATGGCTCCTCCCGTGGCCTGCGCGACGTGATGCCGACCCCGCGCTGGCGGTCGTCGCGCACACGCCAGCGGCGCGGCCGAGTCCCGCCGGCCGCTGCCGGACCGCTGATTGTCCGCCGGGCTTCCGCGACAGACGCCGCCCCGCGAGGCCGGATGAATTCTAACAAAGGGAGGAGGGAAGAAGGAAGAGGGAGGAGGGAGGCACCTAAGCCATTGTTCCCTCTTCCCTCTTCCCTCGTTATAGTTCCATCAGCTCCTTGGGCGCCCGGGTGAGGATCTCGCAGCCGTCCGGGGTCAGGACCACCAGATCTTCGATCCGCACGCCGCCCCACCCCGGCAGGTACACGCCCGGCTCCACCGTCACCACCATCCCGGCCTCCAGAACCGTCTCCTCGCGGGGGGAGAGGGACGGACCTTCGTGGATGGCCAGGCCCACCCCGTGGCCCAGGCCGTGGCCGAAGTGCTCGCCGTGTCCGGCGTCGGCGATGACCTGACGGGCCAGGGCGTCCGCGTCCCTGCCGGTGAGCCCCGGCCGCAGCCCCCGCAGGGCGGCCGTCTGCGCCCGCAGGACGAGGTCGTAGATCTCGCGCTGACGCTCGGTGGCGCGGCCCAGGACCACGGTGCGGGTGCAGTCCGAATGGTAGCCGTCCACCACGGCCCCCCAGTCCACAGTGACGAACTCGCCCGCCGCCAGCAGCTTCTCGGAGGCGCGCCCGTGCGGCAGCGCGGATCGGGGGCCGCTGGCCACAATGGAACCGAACGCCTCCCGCTCGGCGCCGTGGCGGCGCATGAAGAACTCCAGCTCGAGGGCCACGTCCCGCTCGGCGATCCCCGGCCGCAGGTAGCCCAGGATGTGGTTGAAGGCGGCGTCCGCCACCTGGACGGCCCGCCGGATCCGGTCCAGCTCCGCGGGCTCTTTCACCCAGCGCAACCGGTCCACGCCGTCCACCGGGACCATCTCCACCGACTGCAGCGCCCGGGCCAGCTCGTCGCGCTGGCGCACGGTGAGGCCGTCGGGCTCAAAGCCCAGGCGTCGGATCTCCCGCGACCGCACCGCCTCGGCCAGCGCCTCGGACGCCTGGCGGGGGACCTGGACGACCTCCCAGCCAGGCGCCTCGGCGCGGGCCTGCGCCACGTAGCGGAAGTCCACCAGCAGGACCGCCTCGCGGCGGGCGATCAGGGCGGCGCCGGTGGAGCCGGTGAATCCGGCGAGGTAGCGCAGGTTGGGGGATTCCAGGCGCTCTGCCTTGACCACCAGCATCGCGTCCACCTGGTGCTGGTCCAGCAGGCCGCGCAGACGTTCCAGCCGGGACATCAGGGTCTCCTTTCTGCGGTCGGGAATTCCGCCGCGGGTCTCCCAAAGGATTGGCCCCGGCGGTCGCGTTGTCCTTCAGGCACGCCCTGGCGGACGGGCTCCTCTGAAAACGCCCGGGGCTCCGCATCGCGGAGCCCCGGGCCGGCCCACTGCACTCTGCGATCAGGGAACGACCTTCACCGAGTCCGTGCCGCTGAACGGCGTCCCGTCGGTCATCTCGCCTTCCAGGGTCACCTGGGTGTCCCCCGGGCTCAGCTTCATTTGCGCTGTCTCGAAGTGCAGCACCAGATCAATGAGCCCGTCGCCGTTGACGTCGTCGAAGGAGTCCATGTAGGCCCCGTTGGGCTTGCGGGCCACCGGCGCTCCGGCCAGCCGCACCGTGCCGATGTTCACCTGGGTGACGTCGTAGCCTGT
>JAVHLZ010000004.1:123173-124634 GCA_031081675.1 Armatimonadota bacterium | reverse complement strand
TCCCACCCACAGGCGGAGCCGGCCAGGAGCCAGACCAGGGGTGTGACCGCGACCGTGCTGAAAGAAAACTGGGCCTGCAGGAGATAGGCGACGACCGCCGCCAGCCATCCTGATGCCAGAATCCGGTTCGATCGCTCTGTCCGCTGTACCAGTCGCCACGCAGAATACACGACCAGTCCCCAGAATGCGGCGTAGGACATGGCGCCCGGCGCGCCCACCGAGACCGCCACGTGCAGAAGGTCATTGTGCGCGCGGTCGATGATGACCGGACGGAGTCCGAACAGCGGGACCATTGTCCTGCGGTCGTACGGGAAGACCTCGCCCAGCGTCTCCAGACCCCACCCCAACCAGGGCCTCGTCCGAACGAGTTGAACCGTCCCCTTCCACGTGTACAGCCGCTGCGCCGCAGACCCAGACGACAGGTCGACAGTGGAGGTGGCCCGGGCAGCCGCCTTGTGAGGGCCCGCGGCGACCAGAAGAACCCCGACCGACAGGACAGCCGCCGTTGCGATCGCCATGGTCACGATCCGCGTTGTGCGCCTCTCCCAGACCGCGACCACGAGGACAACCATCCCCGCTATCAGCGCCAGCCACGCTGCGCGCGTCAACGTCAGCCCGGTGGCCACACACCCCAGGACGGCTCCCGCCAGCCACAGGGCCCGGATCCGGGACGGAGAGGAGACGCCCAGGGCCAGCAGCAGGGGAACCACCGTCGCCAGGTATCCGCCAAAGACCACCGGGCCGCCCACCAGGGACCCCAGGCGGGGAACGCCCAATCCGCCGTACCACTCTCGCATGAACGCCTCGGCCGGAAAGAGGGGAGGCACTGCCAGCTGGACAAGGCCGTACCCGATGGCGACGAGCGCGGACGCGCCGGCGGCCGTCGCGAGCGTCCGCAGACCCGCGGCGCAGCCGAAGAAGTGGACGCCGATGAAGTACAGGCCGACGTAGGCCAGGTGCGTGAAGAGCCCTTCCCGGCGCAGCGGGGTACCGAGGAAGGAGTTATAGAGGTTCGACGACACCACAGTGGACAGCAGGAGCGCCAGCACGTATCCCCAGACGGGAAGCTCGGCCGGCGTCAGCCGCCACCGCAGCCCGGACGGCCCGAGGCGTGCCAGGACCCACCCGCTCACAGCCAGAACAGTCAGGGCGTACAGCGTCAGCGCCTTGGCCTGCGTGTAGCCCTCGCCTTCCCCCCAGGGAATGACCGCCAGGGGCAGCACGAGGACCAGCACCACAGCCGCAGTGCGTGCGAGCCTGGTCCCGACGTCAGGTTGCTCACACCCGTGGGAACCCACGTGGTCACCTGGCCGTCCCGTCCAGCCGGCGCAGCTGCTCCCGCGCAGGCTGAAACTCCGGGTTCAGGCGCAGGACCTGCTCCCAGGCCGCCCGCGCCGACTCCCTGTCGCCCAACTGCAGATTGGCGTGCCCGAGGAGGTGGTAGGCCAGCCAGTCCTCGGG
>JAVHLZ010000004.1:116410-123073 GCA_031081675.1 Armatimonadota bacterium | reverse complement strand
GGCCGCCACCTGGGACTGGGCGCGGGCCCGCAGGAAGTTCGGGATCAGGATCGCCGCCAGGATCGCGATGATCGCCACGACGATCAGCAGCTCGATGAGCGTGAAGCCGCGCTCACTGCGAAGCCTGCGTGCGAAGAACTGGAACATGTGCCTGCATCCTCCTCGTTCGTCTTCAGGGTGAAACCCTGGACCCGGCAGGGCCCGGGTTTCTCTACACCACACCTTCTGCCCGCGATCTCCCCCCGTTAGACCTCCCCGGCCGGCGCAGACCTCAGGGGGTGGGGACGGACGTCACTCCCACCTCCAGCCCCCCGGTCACCGTGTAGACGATGTACCCCCCGCTGCCGGCCTGGATGTACTTGTCGGGGCCGTCCCACAGCACAAAGCGGGTCCGGGCGGCGTCGGTGGCGTAGCCGTAGGGGGCCCGGTCCACCGGGGAGCGCGGTACCGCCCGGATGTAGCCGCCGGACTCCAGGTCGGATTCCCACGAGGCCGCCGGCGGGTAGGCCTGGTTCTCCCAGTAGTACATCTCCAGGGCCATGACGATGTGGTGGAAGTCCAGCTGGGCGGCCGCCAGCTGGCTGCCGGCCCGGGCCCGGATGAAGTTGGGGATCAGGATGGCCGCAATCACGCCCAGGATGGCGATGGCCACCAGCAGCTCGATCATGGTGAAGCCGGCCTGTCCGCGCCGCATCTTCCATGACCTTTCCCCCGACCTGATACGGGACCCCGGCCGGACTGCCGCCGGACCCGTCACCGGCCTTATGCCCCCCTCGCACCTCCCATAGGCCCGGGGGTCTGGCGCACGCCTGTACGGGGGTAAGACCAGCGGGGGGCAGGAAACCGGCACCCCGGAGGGAAACCCTTTCAGCCAAGGGAGCGTGACAATGCGACCATCCGCCGCCGCAGTCCTCGCCGCAGCTGTCCTGCTCGCCACGTCCCCCGCCCCGGCCCAGGAGCCCGCTCCGGCTCCGCCACCGGCCGCCCCGGCCCCTGTCCAGCCTCTTCCTGCCCCGCCGGCCCGACCGTCTGTCCGCCAGATCGTACCGGGCCAGGCACTGGCCGGGATCGTTCTGGGCCAGCGCATCCAGTTGATCCTGGCCCGCTTCGGCCGGCCCTCGGTGGTCCGGGAGACGATGGTGGACTCGGTGTACACCTTCAGCCGGTGGGGAATTGCGGTGTACGTCAAAGACGGCACTGTTACCGCCGCGTCCACCTCCAACAGCCTGCTGAAGATCAGCGAGGACCTGGGGGTCGGCTACCGCGCGGAAGACGTCATCCGCCTGTTCGGCCGCGGCTTCCGGGAAGGCACGGTGGAGGGGTTCCCGGGCCTGGTCTACGACGACGTGGGCGTGGCTTTCGGCCTGGACCGCCAGGCCGTCGCCGTGATCATCGTCTTCCGGCCGCGCACCGCCGCCCAGGTCTCCGGGCTCCTGCCCGGCGGGGCCGCCCCGCCGCCCGTGGCCAGTTTCCCCCACGTGGCCAACCTCCGGCCCTACAGCGTGGAGACCAACTACTTCTCCCTGCCCGGCTACCTGCGCTGGGTCGTCTTCCATGCCTCGGGGGTGTGGATCACGTTCGGGGAGGCGGCGCGGGTCGTCGAGGAACAGCGGAGCGAGGCTCGCTGACCGGCGGCAACGCGAGGCCCCGCTGGACAGGCATTCTGTCATTGACGCGGCGGACTCGCCCTTACGGCCCCAGGCGTCCGCATCCCCTCTCCGAGTCCGCATCGCCACTCCTCGCAGGAAGCAGCCAGGTCAGCCGGCAGGACCGCAGGCCGCGGCCGAGCTGACACTTCCCAGGCGTCACGGGCCTCGGGAGACGGCGTGCCCGCCTCCTGGCTCCGGCTTCATACGCTACCCGGGGCACGCGCAGAAGTCAGTAGCCCGAACGAGCCATTTCTCATGCTTGGGGAGAGGCGTCAGCGCCGTCTGGGGCTCGTTCCCCGTCCAATCCCCCGACGCCTTCAGGAGAGACCGCTGCCAGGTCGGACAGACGAGGGGACGGCCGGACGCCGTCCCCTCGTGCATTCTCGCGATCCCGCGATTCCGTCAGTCAGCGGAGGCCGGTGATCAGCTGGTACAGCGGCATGTAGAAGCTCAGGACGATGAAGCCGACCACGAAGCCCAGGAAGACGATCAGCATGGGCTCCAGGATCGAGGTGAGCTGGGCCAGGGTGGTCTCCACCTCGGCGTCGTAGAAGTCGGCCACCTTCTGCAGCATGGTGTCCAGGGTCCCGGTCTCCTCGCCCACCGACGTCATCTGCACCACCATGGGCGGGAACAGGCCGCTGGCCTGCAGGGGCAGGGCGATGGACTCGCCCTCGCGGATGCTGTTGCGCACGTTCTCGATGGCCTCGGCCACCACCTTGTTCTCCACCGCCTTGGCCACCACGTCCAGGGCCTGCATGATGGGCACGCCGCTGGTGATCAGGGTCCCCAGGGTCCGGGTGAACCGGGAGATGGTCACCTTGCGCACCAGGGGCCCGAACACCGGCACCCGCAGCTTGAACCGGTCAAAACGGAAGCGGCCGATGGGCGTGCTGATGTACATGCGCAGGCCGTACAGCCCCAGCAGGATGAAGCCCAGGAACACGTACCAGTACCCGGTGAGGGTCTTGGTGAACCAGATCAGGACCCGGGTGGGCAGCGGCAGCGTCAGCTCCAGCCCCTCGAAGAAGCCGATGAACTGGGGCAGGATGAAGAACACCAGGAAGAAGATCACGCCGAGGGCGAACACGAAGATGGCCGCCGGGTAGGTCACCGCGGCCCGCACCTTCTGGCGCAGGGCCAGGTCCTTCTCGAAGAAGATGGCCAGGCGGTTGAGCACGTCGTCCAGGACGCCGCCCACCTCGCCGGCCCGCACCATGTTCACCGTCAGGGTGCTGAAGGTGTCAGGATGCTTGGCCAGGGCGTCGGAGAGGGTCATGCCCTCCTCCACGTCCTTGCGCACCTCGCTGACGATCTGGCGGAGTTTGTGGCTTTCGGTCTGCTGCTCCAGGATGGTCAGGGTGCGCACCATGGACAGCCCGGCGTTCACCATGGTGGCGAACTGCCGGGTGAAGATGGTCAGCTCCCGCAGTCCCACCCGCCGCAGCCGCCGCAGCCCCGCCCGCAGGTCGGCGCGGGGAGCGGCCCGCTCCAGGCTGGTGACGTAAAACCCCATCTCCTGCAGCTTGCCGACCACCGCCACCTCGGTGTCGGCCTCGATGGCGCCGGCCACCACTCGTCCGGAGGCGTCGCGTGCACTGTACCGGAAGGTCGCCATACCCCTCACCCTCACCCTCTCCCCAGAGGGGAGAGGGAAAGTTTGCGTATCCCCTCACCCTCTCCCCATAGGGGGCGAGAAGCTGTTGATGCCGGCCCTCTCCCCGAAGGAAGAGGAGAATTGCCAGTGCTCGCCCCTCTGCCCGGGGGAGACGGAAAGTTTTCCCTCCCCTCAGACTATCCGCTCCCGGACCGGCGCGGCAGTCCCTCCTCCGGGTTACTGGCCTCCCCGTTCGATCATCTTCCGCAGCTCGTCGGGGTAAATGGCCCGGGCCAGGGCGTTCTCCAGGGTAATCAGCCGCCGGGAGTACAGGTTGAACAGGGACTGGTCCATGGTCTGCATGCCGTACTGGGCGCCGGTCTGGATGGCGGTGTGGATCTGATGGGTCTTGGCCTCCCGGATCAGGTTGCGGATGGCCGGGGTGGCGATCATGATCTCCACCGCCGGGACGCGCCCGATCTCCTCCAGCGACGGCCAGTTCCCCTTGCGCCCGTCCCCCATCCCGCCGCCCGCCCCCCGGGCCGCGGCGGCCACCGCCGCCACCCGCCGCTCCTCCCGCCGCCCCACGAACTGCGCGTTGGGCAGCAGCTGCTGGCTGATCACCGCCTCCAGCACCGAGGCCAGCTGCACGCGGATCTGCTGCTGCTGGTGGGGCGGGAAGACGTCGATGATGCGGTCGATGGACTGGCTGGCGTTGGCGGTGTGCAGGGTGGCGAAGACCAGGTGGCCGGTCTCGGCGATGGTCAGAGCCGCCGAGATGGTCTCCAGGTCGCGCATCTCGCCCACCATGATGACGTTGGGGTCCTCCCGCAGCACCGCCCGCAGGGCGTTGGGGAAGGACTGGGTGTCAAAGCCCAGTTCCCGCTGGTTGACGATGCTCTTCTTGTGGTGGTGCACGTACTCGATGGGGTCCTCGATGGTGACGATGTGGGCCGCCCGCTCGCTGTTGATGAAGTCGATCATGGCGGCCAGGGTGGTGGACTTGCCGTGGCCGGTGGGGCCGGTGACCAGGATCAGCCCCCGGGGCAGCCGGCACAGGTCCTTGACCACCAGGGGGATGTTCAGCTCCTCGATGCTGGGAATGACCTCCGGGATGACCCGGCAGGCGACGCCCACCGATCCCCGCTGGCGGTAGACGTTGACCCGGAACCGCCCCAGCCCGGCCACCGCGTAGGACAGGTCCAGCTCCCAGGTCTTTTCGAACTTCTGCTTCTGGAACGTGTTGAGCATGCTGTAGGCCAGCTGGAAGGTGTCCTCGGGCGTCAGGGGCGGGTGGTTGAGGGGCTGGAGCTTGCCCCACACCCGGACGGTGGGCGGCACCCCCACGGTCAGGTGGAGGTCGCTGGCTTTGGCTTCCACGGTCTGGCGCAGCAGGTCGTCGATGTGCATCTCACACCCCTGGGGCATGCATGCCCCTCCGTGGCGTCCGCTAGGCGTGGCGGGGACCGAAACCGCGGACGCAGGAACGCGCGCACGGCCGCAGGCCCGCCCCATCCCCTCTCGCACAGGTGGACAGCCCGGGCCCGGCCGGGGGAATTAGCCCTCCGCGTGTCGGCGCGTCCGCGCTGGAACGTCCTCGTCCGCCACGTCCTCGGGCCCGTTGGCCGGCTCCACGTGGACCACCCGCCACACCTCGGCCAGGGACGTCACCCCCGCGGCCGCCTTGGCCAGCCCGTCCTGCAGCAGGGTGGTCATCCCCGCCGCCACCGCCTGCTCTTTCAGCTCGTGGTGGGGCGCCCGGTTGACGACCAGCCGGCGCAGGTCCTCGTCCATCTCGGCCACCTCGAACACCGCCACGCGCCCCCGGTAGCCCGTGTAGTTGCAGAAGTCGCACCCCCGCGCCAGGTAGAACGCCCCCTCCGGCGCCTGGGGTCCCAGCCGCGCCCGCGCCTCCTCCGCCCCCACGGGGTCCGGCTCCCGGCACTTCGGGCACAGCACCCGCACCAGTCGCTGGGCCGCGACCCCTTCCAGGGCCGACGCCACCAGGTAGGGCTCGATCCCCATGTCCAGCAGCCGCGTGATCGCCCCCGGCGCGTCGTTGGTGTGCAGGGTGCTCAGCACCAGGTGCCCCGTCAGCGCCGCCTGCACCGCGATCCGCGCCGTTTCCAGGTCCCGGATCTCGCCCACCATGATGATGTCCGGGTCCTGGCGCAGGAAGTGGCGCAGCGCCGAGGCGAACGTCACCCCCGCCCGCGGGTTCACCTGCATCTGGGTGATCCCCGCAATCTGGTACTCCACCGGGTCTTCCACGGTCACGATGTTCACCTGCTCGCTGTTGAGCTCGTTGAGGATCGCATACAGGGTCGTGGTCTTCCCGCTGCCCGTCGGCCCCGTCAGCAGGAAGATCCCCTGGGGCCGCCGGATGATCCGCCGCAGCCGCGCGATGTTGGCCGCCGACAGCCCCAGCTTGTCCAGGTCGTAGATGGGCGCTGATTTGTCCAGCAGCCGCAGCACCGCCTTCTCCCCGTAAAACGCCGGGATGGTGGACACCCGCACGTCAATGGGCCGCCCGTCCACCCGGGTCTGGAAGCTGCCGTCCTGGGGCACCCGCCGCTCGGCGATGTCCATGTTGGCCATGATCTTGATCCGGGACACCACCTGGGCGTGCACGTACTCGGGCAGCGTCCCCCGGGTCAGCAGGACCCCGTCGATCCGGTAGCGGATCCGGATGTGCCTCTCCTGGGGCTCGATGTGGATGTCGCTGGCCCGCTTGCGCACCGCTTCCTCGATCAGCCGGTTCACCAGCCGCACCACCGGCTGCTCCTCCGCCATCCGCCGCAGCTGCTCCAGCGACACCCGCTCCTCGTCCACCGCCGGCGGCCGCGGCAGGTCCCGCACCAGCTCCTGGGCCACGTCCAGCGCCGGATACTGGTTCAGCGCTGCCTGGAAGTCCCGCACCGTGGTGACCGCCACCTTCACCTCCATCCCCGTCACCCGCCGGATCTCGTCCACGGCCACCACGTCCAGCGGGTCCACCATCGCCACCGTCAGCACCCCGTCCCGCACCTCCAGCGGCACCGCCTGCAGCCGGCTGGCCAGCGGCGCCGGCAGCAGCCGCAGGACGTCCTCGGCCAGCCCCACCCCCGCCAGCCGCACGTAGGGGATCCCGATCTGCTGGCTGAGCAGCCGCGCCACGTGCTCGGGGTCCACGATCCCCATGTCCAGCAGGACCCGCCCCAGCCGCTCCCCCGTGGCGCGGTGGATCTCCAGGGCGCGGGCCAGCTGGTCAGGGGTCACCAGCTCGTGTTCCAGCAGCAGCTGGCCCAGCGGCGGACGGCGGCGGGGCCCGTCGGGGGACGGATTCCGGACGGGATCAGCCGGGCGTGACGCATCGCCCGGAGAGGGGTCGCGGTCGCCCATACAACCTCCGGGAGGGAAGAGGGAAGAAGGATGAGG
>JAVHLZ010000004.1:0-116310 GCA_031081675.1 Armatimonadota bacterium | reverse complement strand
GCCCATACAACCTCCGGGAGGGAAGAGGGAAGAAGGATGAGGGAACAACCTACCTCGCTAGGGTCTCAAGCCTTTTCCCTCTTCCCTCTTCCCTCTTCCTTTTTCCCTCTTCCCTACTGCTCCACGAAGACGACCCGCAGGAGTTCGTCGACGGTGGTGACGCCTTCGAGTACTTTGAGGATACCATCCTCGGCCAGGGTCTTCATCCCCTCGGCCACCGCCTGGTCGCGGATCTGGGCGGCGGAGGCGCCCTTGAGGACCAGCTCCCGGATGGCCTCGCTCATCACCATCAGCTCGAAGATCCCGGTGCGGCCCTTGTAGCCGGTGCCCTTGCACCGGTCGCAGCCCCGGCCCCGGTAGAAGACGATCTCCTCGCCCTCCTCCGGCCGCAGGCCCAGGCGGTGCAGGGCCTCCACCGGCGGGGTGTAGGCTTCCTTGCAGTGGGCGCAGATGGTCCGGGCCAGGCGCTGGGCCAGCACCCCGATCAGCGACGAGCTGACCAAAAACGGCTCGATGCCCATGTCGATGAGCCGGGTGGTGGCGCTGGGGGCGTCGTTGGTGTGGATGGTGGACAGGACCAGGTGGCCGGTCAGGGACGCCTGGATGGCGATCTCGGCCGTCTCCCGGTCGCGGATCTCGCCCACCATGATGATGTCGGGGTCCTGGCGCAGGAACGACCGCAGGCCGCTGGCAAACGTCAGGCCGGCCTTGGGGTTGACGTGCACCTGGTTGACCCGGGGCAGCTGGTACTCCACCGGGTCCTCGATGGTCAGGATGTTCTTGTCCAGGGTGTTGATCTTGTGCAGGGTGGAGTACAGGGTGGTGGTCTTGCCGCTGCCGGTGGGGCCGCTGACCAGGATCATCCCGTAGGGCTTGCTCACCAGACTCTCCCAGATCTCCAGCATGGACGGGGTGAAACCCAGTTTGTTCAGGCCCAGGCGGGTGCTGGACTGGTCCAGGATGCGCATCACCACCTTCTCCCCGAACACCGTGGGCAGGGTGGACACCCGCAGGTCGTACTCCTTGTTCTCGATCACCACGTGGATGCGGCCGTCCTGGGGCAGCCTCCTCTCGGCGATGTCCAGGTTGGCCATGATCTTCACCCGGGAGACGATGGCCGCCTGCAGGGACTTGGGCGGGGTCATGACGTCGTGCAGCAGGCCGTCGATGCGGTAGCGGACCTGGACGCTGCGCCGGTGGGGCTCGATGTGGATGTCGCTGGCGCCGTCGGCGATGGCCTGGCTGATGATCAGGTTCACCAGGCGCACCACCGGGGCTTCCTCGGTCAGGGTGCGCAGCTTCTCGACGGACAGGTCCTCGGTTTTCTCCTCGGGGACGTCCACCTCGGCGGCCACGGCCTGGCGCATGGCCTCGTCCAGGTCGATCCCGCCGCTGTAGTAGCGGCCGATGGCGGCCACGATGTCCTCCTCGGCCGCCACCACCGGCTCGATCTCCAGCCCGGTCACCAGCCGCACGTCGTCCAGGGCGACCACGTTGAGGGGGTCGGCGATGGCCAGCTTGAGCTTCTTGCGGGTCCGCTCGATCGCCAGGACCTTGTGCCGGTGGGCCAGGTGCTGGGGGATGAGCTTGACCACCGTGTCGTCGATCTCCAGCGAGCCCAGCTCCACGTAGGGCAGGCCCCACTGCAGGGCCAGGACCTTCGCCAGCTGCTGGTCGGTCAGTACCCCCTGCTCGACCAGGATCCGGCCCAGATGGCCCCCCGAGCGTTGCTGGGTGTGGATGGCCTTGTCCAGCTGCTCCCGGGTCACCAGGCCCTCGTCCAGGAGGATCTGGCCCAGGGATTCCGACCGCCGGGGCCGCCGGACGGCCTCGGCCGGCGGCGGAGCCGGCTGGGTTCTGCCGGGAGATGCCGGAGGCTGGGGAGGGCGGGCCGGCGGCTTCTGTGGGGCCGGCGGCGCCTTCTCCGGCGGCCGTCCTGGCAGGCGCTCCGCCGAGGGCGGGCGCGCGGCCGGAGGGGATGTGTCGGCGGGTGGCTTCGGGGGCGATGGCGGCGGTGCGGGAGCAGGCCCCAGGGGGGTCAGCGACACCGGTGCCGGCGGCTCGCCGTCAGGCGGAGGGGGAGTGACGGGCGGCGCGGGGATCGGGGCGGGCGGCGCGGCCGGGGCCGACCGGGGGCCGGCGACCGTGCGGTCGATGCGCTCCTGCACCTTGGCCGCGTCCTTCAGCCGGCCCATCTTGATGTACACATCCCGCAGCGCCGTGTGGATCTCGCCGTCGTCGGGGGCCAGCTCGCTGGCCCGCTCGTAGGCCAGGGCCGCCTTCTCCCACCGCTCGCGGCCGATCTGCATCTCCGCCAGGGCCACGTACACCATCACCGCCGCCCGCGGCACGCCCCGCTGGACGTACAGGGACGCCAGCCGGGCATAGGCCACGGCGTCCTCGGGGGCCAGTTCCAGCACCTTCTTGTAGGCCGCCACCGCCTCGTCGTGCTGCCCCCGGGCCTCCAGCACCCGGGCGTGGTGGAAGGTCAGAGCCCGCTCCAGGGTGGTGTTGCGAGCGGGGATCTTCAGCCGCTGCTTGTACTCCGTCACGTCCATGGTCATGGGAGCTGGCTCGAGGACCTGTGACGTCCGCCTTCAGCCGTCCACGCCATCAGAGCTGGCTGGCCACCGCCTGGCGGATCTTGCGCATCTCGATGCGCAGGCGGCCCAGGTTTGCCCCCTGGTTGCCCACCACCGCCAGGCAGGCATCCGGCCCCACGGGGGTCACGGCCACCGGCCCCACGTCGTACTCGATGAGAATGGATCCCAGGGCGCCCAGGTTCAGCTCGGTGCCCATGGCCTCCGCGGCCGCCAGGCTGCTGGCGGCGATGGCCCCCACCGAGTCGGTGTCCACCGGGTGGGCCGTGGCCGCCTCGATCACGAAACCGTCGCGGCCGACCACCAGGGCCGCGGTCACCCCGTCCACCCGCAACAGGGCGTCCAGAATGCCCCGCAGCCCGCCTGCCGTCACATCCACCGAATGCATCCCCGGGCTCCTTTCCGGGCGTTCACGCGCCGGAGTGGTGACGCGTCGGAACGGGAGCGCCCCTGGAGCGGGCGTGTGACCTCGCCTGTCCGCCGGGCCAGCATCCTCGTGTCACCGCTCCAACGGTCCCACGCTCCGACGCCTCGACCGTTCAGATCACCCCGGCGTTGAGCACCGACGCAATCTCGGGCATGAAGCGGCGCAGCTGCAGGCGCGCCTTGCCCACGTTTCCCCGCGGGTGGATGACGATGGCCACGTAATACTCCTGGCCGGCCATGGCCATCAGGAGGATGTAGCGCTCGGCCACCAGCATGATGTGGTCGATGGGGCCGCCGTCCACCTTCTGGCACAGGTAGTCCAGCACTTTGCCGGCCACGGCGCCTTCGGGGGCGACCTCCTCGATGGCGAAGTGGGGGTCCACCTTGAGGACTTCCACGGGGCTGCCGTCCATGTTGACCACGGCGGCGCCCACCAGGCCTTCGATACCCCCCACCAGCGCCCGCAACAGGTCCTTGAGAGTGGTGGCCATGATCAGGTCCTCACAGACCCCTCAGCGCTCGGTGCCGCCGTCGGCGGCGGCCTCCGCCTCCAGCAGCAGCCGCACCCCCTGCAGGCGGAGCCCCTCTTCGTCGATGAGGCGCTTGATGCGCCGGATCAGCTCCAGGTCGCGCTGGCTGAACAGCCGGTGCCCTCCCCGGGTGCGGGCGGGGCGGAGCAGCCCGTACTGGCTCTCCCACGCCCGGATCCGCCGGGCGTCCACGCCCGTCAGGCGGGCCACCGTGCGGATGGGGTAGATGGGCAGATCGGGCGCCACGGTCCGGTCCTCGGTCTTCACGTGCTCTCCTCCTCCATCTTCCCCGGCGTCTGCCGGAGGGACCTCACCCCGGCGGGTGGAGCGTCCCCCCGGGCCGGATGTGTGCACGCCTCACACCGCCTCCGGCCGCAGACTCTCCCGCAGGCGCCGCAGGGCGGCGTGCATCACCCGGGAGACGTGCTTCTGGGAGATGCCCAGCCGGCGGGCGGCCTCCGTCTGGGTCAGGTCCATGAAGAACAGGTAGTAGATCACCTTGCGCTGCAGATCCGACAGGCGCTCCACGGCGTCGTGGACCAGCACCCGCTCTTCCACGGGCATCGAGCCGGCCACGTGCTTGGTGGTGATGCGGTCCCGCTGGGCGATGGGGGCGCCGTCGTCGCCCTCCCGCTCCTCGTCCAGCGAGACGAGCCGCAGCGACTCCCGGGCCTGCAGGACCTCCACCACCTCGTCCTCGGAGCTCTGGATCTCCCGGGCGATCTCGGCGGGGGTGGGCGGCCGCCCGATGCGCTGGGTGAGGCTGGTCACCGCCCGGTTGACCCGGTGGTCCATCTCGTACAGCCAGCGCGGCCGGCGGACCGTCGTCCCCTGGTCGCGCAGGTAGTGGCGGATCTCGCCGGCGATCAGGTGGCGGGCGTAGGTCTCGAACTTGACCCGCCGGTCGGGGTCGAAGTTGGTGACCGCGTTCATCAGGCCGATGTACCCGATCTGATGCAGGTCGTCCAGGGGGATGCCCGAGCGGGCGTACCGGCGGGCCACCTGGTGGACCAGCGGCATGAAGTGGGTGGTCAGTTTCTCGTGCAGGTCGGGGGATCGTGACGAACGATACGCGCGGAACCAGGCCAGGAAGTCGTCGGGCGGGGTCTCCCGCGCCGCATGCAGCGTGCCCCTGCGTCCCATAGCAGCCTCCTCCTGTCACCCGCCGGACATCGCCGATGCCCGCGGAATCGGAGGCGCAGCGCTGAGACGGGACCGGAGGACTGCCGCAGGAGGGAAAAACAATCGCCTCGTTCGGCAGCCCGGCTGACCTTCCGGCCATCGCCACCGGCAGGTCCCGTAGCTTTGCGCCCCCAGGTCACCCTGGGTTTGCCTTTATCGCGAGGACTGGCCGGATTCTAACAAACTCACCCCCAAATTGCAAGGGGCTACCGTCCCGCCGGTCCCGCCGTCGCCGCCGCGCAGGGCAGGCGCCGGATGCCTCCGGAGAAGATGTGAGCAAGTTTGGTGCCAGTCCCAGAGAAGCGCGGCCGGGCCGCGCACGCCGTCCGGAAGCCGCTCAGCGGGAGGAGGCCTGCCGGACGCCTCCGGCCAGGTGGGTGTACAGGCGCAGGACGTTGAGCACGTACCACTGGGTTTCCCGGTAGGGCGGGATCCCGTTGTACCGGGTCACGGCGCCGTGGCCGGCGTTGTAGGCCGCCAGGGCCAGGGAGACGTTGCCCCCGAAGCGGTCCAGCTGGGCCCGCAGCCACCGCACCGTCCCGTAGATGTTGCCCACCGGGTCCAGGGGGTTCACCCCCAGGCTCTGCCAGGTCTGGGGCATCAGCTGTCCCAGACCGACCGCTCCGGCCGGCGAGCGGGCGCCGATGTGGAACCCGGACTCCACGGCGATCAGGGCCACCACCAGGCGGGGGTCGACGGCATAGCGGTCACTGTAGTACAGGACGCTGCGGACGATGGCATCCACCTGGGATGCGGACAGGACGGGGTTGTACCAGCGCACCACGCGGGCGTAGGCGTCCACAGACGGCGGGTGGGCCAGCACGGCCATGTGGTCGGCCTCCTGGGCCCGCAGCCACTGCCAGGCCAGGGTGGAGGTCTGCGGGTGGGGGCTGCGGGCGGCCCTCCGGAAGGCGGCGCGCGCCTCGTCATCCCGGCCCGCCTTCACCAAGGCGGCTCCCAGCCACAGGGCGACCTCGGGGGAGGGACGCAGGGCCAGGGCCTGCCGGAAGGATGCCACGGCCTGGGGGGCGGCCCCCAGCTGGTAGTAGGACGCGCCCAGCCACACCCAGGCGGACGCGTCGGCGGGGTGGGCCTGCAGATACGCCCGCAGAAGGGCCACCGCCTGGGCGTGGCGGCCGGCCAGGTGCGCCTGTCTGGCAGCTGTCAGCGCGTCGCCTGCCACCGCGGCGGCGGCCGCCGCCACCAGCACCCCCACGGTGGCCACGATGACCGCCGCATACCGCTTCTGTTGGGCGCTCACACGTTCGCTATGCCCGTGGGCTGCTCGGCGTTAGTCATCCCCGGGCTGCTGGTGAGAGTCCCCTGCCGTGCCACCGCCCGGCCCGCCGCCCACCATCCGGCGCACCGCGGCCTCCAGGCGGCGGACCCACCGGGTGGTGACAAACTCCCGGGGCGACAGCGGCTCCACCAGGATCGTGCGCAGGCCCAGCAGGTTGCCGCCCAGGATGTCGGTGAACAGCTGATCGCCCACCAGCGCCGTCTGGGCGGGGGCGGTCCCCAGGACCCGCAGGGCGCGCCGGAAGGCCCACGGCGCCGGTTTGGCGGCCCAGGACACCACCGGAACGCCCAGGATCTCCCCCACCCGCCGGGCGCGGGAGGTGAAGCTGTTGGAGACGATGCACACCGCCAGGCCCGCCGCCCGCACCGCCGACACCCACCGCACCACGTCGGCAGAGGGAGCGGCCGACCCCCAGGGCACCACGGTGTTGTCCAGGTCCAGGATCAGCCCCCGCACCCCGCCCGCGCGCAGGTCCTGGGGGGACAGGTCGAGGACCGACGCCGCGGTCCGGCTCGGGGTGACCCACCGGGTCAGGGGCAACATGCGGCCGCGCGCCGCCCGCAACCACGCCGTGATCACTGGCCCGACCGGTGCCTCCGGATGGCGGCCAGGTGCTCGCGGTAGGTGCGGCTGAAGACGTGGGAGCCGTCGGGCCGGGCCACGTAGTACAGGTAGTCGGTGGCCGCCGGCCGCAGGGCCGCCCGGATGGACGCCAGACCCGGGTTGGCGATGGGGCCGGGAGGCAGGCCCGCCCGGCGGTAGGTGTTGTACGGGGAGTCCACGTCCAGGTCGCGGTAGGTCACCACCGCCTTGTGCCGGCCCAACGCATACAGGACCGTCGCGTCCACCTCCAGGCGCATGCCGCGGCGCAGGCGGTTGTACAGGACGCCCGCGATCAGCGCCCGCTCGTCGTCCCGCCGGGCCTCCCGTTCCACCAGGGACGCCATCGTGACGATCTCATGCAGGGACCGGCCTCCTCCCTCCTGCCGCCACAGGGGAAGGACCACGTCGGCAAACCGGTCCAGCAGGACGCCCACCACCCGCTCCTCGGGCCAGCCCCGGGGCAGGCGGTAGGTGTCGGGAAACAGGTACCCTTCCAGAGAGCCGGTGGGCACGCCGCGGAGAAAGGCGTGGGGCAGGCGCGCCGCGCCACCCCGGACCAGCGCCTCCAGCCGCCGGCGGTCGCCCAGGCCGGCGTCGGCCAGGAGCCGGGCGACATCCAGTGCCGTGTAGCCCTCGGGCACCGTGACCTCGTGGAGGAGGACCTGGCCCCGGGCCAGGACATCCACCACCTCCAGCAGACCCATGGCCGGAGACAGCCGGTACTCCCCGCCCTGCAGCCGCCCCTCCAGCCGGCGCAGGCGCACCACCCACACGAAGTCGGACGCGCGGCGGATGATGCCCTCGGATTCCAGCCGCCTTCCGATCTCCGCGGCCGGCGCGCCCGGGGGCACCAGCACCACCTGGGGGGATCCGGAGGGGTTGGCGGGACGCACCGCGGTGGCGGCGGATGCCACCGCCGCCGCTCCCGCCGCGAGAACGGCTCCTGCCAGCACCGCAGTGCGCCGCGCTGACGTCATCGGCCAGCCGGCACCGCGCGGAGGTCAGTTGACGGCGTCGTCGTCGGAGGAGGAGTCCTCGCCCACGACCTCCACATCGTCGTAGCCCGCCTCGGCCTCGATGGCGTCGGCGACCTTGCGGAACTCTTCCTCGTCCTCCACCGCCACCAGCGTCTCCCCCTCCACCCGGAACACCACCGCAGGGTCGTCTTCGGAGACGCCTTCGCCCGACAGCGGCTGGAGGATGGCGTAGCGGTGCCGGTCCACCTCGATCACGTCCACCAGGCTGAAGTCGTGAGCCTGGCCCTGCTCGTCCAGCAACGTGATGACTTCTCCCCGGTCGGCCACGACCGCACCTCGCGCCGGAGGGCCGGCCCGCCGGCCGGCCCATCCGGAGAATTCCCGCCACGACGGTGAGAGCGTAACACCGCGCCGGGGGGGTGTCAACGCCGCCGGTCGAGGTAGGTCTGCAGGATCAGCGCCGCCGCCACCGCATCGCGCGTCTGGCGCCGCCGGCGGCGGCTGAGGTCGGCGGCCACCAGCAGTCGCTCGGCCTCCACCGTCGTCAGCCACTCGTCGGCCAGGTCCACCGGCACCCCCAGGGCCTCCTGCAGCCGGCGGGCAAACCGCCGGGCCACCTCCGCCGCGGTGGCCTCGGTCCCGTCCAGGCGGCGAGGCAGGCCCACCACCACCCGCTCCACCCCGTAGCGTCGGATCCGCTCGCGCAGCGCCTCCACCACCTGGGGCCAGGAGCGGCGCTCGACCACGCCTGCGGGCTGGGCCAGGGTCCCGTCGGGCGACGAGATCGCCAGCCCGATGCGCCGCGCGCCCACATCCAGCGCCAGAACCCTCATCCCGACCCCGCCGCCTCCTCCCGCGCCTGCTCCAGCAGAGTCCGCAGAAACGCGGGATCGCGGCTGGCCCGGACCATCTCGCCGACCAGGGCCCGGTCCCGCAGGCCCCCCTGGCCCAGGGTCGGTCGGCCGCCCCCGCGCCCGCCGAACCGCTCCACCAGCAGCCGGACCAGACGGCCGGCGTCCACGGGCGGCGTCACCGCGGTGGTGCGGGTCGCCACCACGGCCCCGCTGCGGGAGGAGGCGACCACCACGACGCCCGCCACGCGCTGCTGGTCCAGCCGCGCCCGCAACCGGTCGGCTTCCGCGCGCAGGTCCGCCGGCTCCTCCAGATCGGTGTCGGCCACGACGACGGTGGTGCCGTCCAGGACCACCGCCGGCACGGCCTCCACGGCAGAGGCGCGGGCGCGGGCCGTGCGCAGCTCCCGCTCCAGATCCCGCTCCCTCTCCAGCAGCCGGGCGACCCGCTCCACCAGCTCCTCGGGGCCCGCCCGCAGGCGTTCGGACAGCGCCCGCAGGGTGGCCTCCTGCTGGCGCAGGAGCGCCAGCACTCCGCGCCCGGTCACGGCCTCCACCCGCCGGATGCCGGCGGCGACCCCGCTCTCGGCCGTGACCTTGAACAGCCCCGCCTGGGAGGTGCGCGACAGGTGGGTGCCGCCGCACAGTTCGCGGCTGTAGTCGGCGATGCTGACCACCCGCACCCGGTCGCCGTACTTCTCGCCGAACAGGGCCACGGCGCCCAGGCGCAGGGCGTCCTCCAGAGACATCCAGCGGGCGCGCACCGGCAGGTCGGCCAGGATCTGCTCGTTGACCCGCTCTTCGACCGCCGCCCGCTGGGCCGCGGTCAGCGGGGCGGTGTGCACGAAGTCGAACCGCAGCCGGTCGGGGGCCACCAGGGACCCGGCCTGGCGGGCGTGCTCGCCCAGGACCTCCCGCAGGGCCCGGTGGAGCAGGTGGGTCGCCGTGTGGTTGCGCATGATGTCCCATCGCCGTGCCTGGTCCACGGCCGCCCGCACGCTCTGCCCGGCCCGGATCCGCCCGCGCACCACGCGGCCGCGGTGGACGATCAGCCCGGGCAGCGGCCGCTGGGTGTCCGTCACCTCCACCTCGCCGTCGCGGCCCGCCAGGACGCCCGTATCGCCCACCTGACCGCCGCCTTCGGGATAGAACGGCGTGCGGTCCAGCACCACCTCCACCTCGGCGCCTTCGCGCGCCTCCTGCACCTGCCCGTCCGGCACCAGCACGGCCAGGACCCGGGCGCGCGCCCGCAGGCGCCGGTAGCCGATGAACTCGCTGGTCACTCCCGCCTCCGCCAGGGCCGCGTACCGGCGCTCGTCGGGCCGCAGCCCGAACGCCTGGGCGGCCCGGGCGCGCTCCCGCTGGGCCTCCAGGGCCCGGGCGAATCCGGACTCGTCCACGGTCAGCCCGCGCTCGCGGGCCACGTCCCGGGTCATCTCCAGGGGGAAGCCGTAGGTGTCGTACAGCCGGAAGACGTCCTCGCCGGCCAGGACCCGATGCCCCCGGGCCAGGGTGGCCGCCACCAGCTCGTCCAGCTTCTGCAGGCCCGCCGCCAGGGTCTGGGCGAAGCGTTCCTCCTCCTGGCGGGCGACGGTCCGGATGAACTCCCGCTGGGAGGCCAGTTCCGGATAGCGCTCTCCCATCAGGTCCACCACCGCATCGGCCAGGTCCGCCAGCAGGGGGTGGCTGACGCCCGCGGCGCGGGCAAAGCGCATCGCCCGCCGCATGATCATCCGCAGCACATAGCCGCGCCCCTCGTTGCCCGGCACAACCCCGTCGGCCATCAGGAACGCCATGGCCCGCCCGTGGTCTGCCAGCACCCGGTACGCCACCCGATGGGCGTGGCGGCCGGCGGCATCGTGCCCCAGCAGAACCTGCAGGCGGTCCAGGAGAGGGGTGAACAGGTCGGTGGCGTAATCGTCGTTCACCCCCTGCAGGACCGACGTGATCCGCTCCAGCCCCATCCCGGTGTCCACCCCCGGGCGCGGCAGGGGAACGCGGGTCCCGTCAGGCCGCTGCTCGTACTGCATGAACACCAGGTTCCACACCTCCAGCCACCGCAGGCACCCGTTGTCCAGCGCCACGCTGCAGTCGGCGCGGCCGCAGGTGCAGTGCTCCGGCCCCCAGTCGTAATGCAATTCCGAGGTGGGCCCGCAGGGGCCGGTCTCGGCCATCATCCAGAAGTTGGTGGCGTCGCCCATGGCCACCACCCGCTCCGACGGCACGCCCACCTCCCGCCAGGCCTCGGCGGCCTCCCGATCGGCGTGGTGGACGGTGACCACCAGGCGGTCGGGGTCCAGGCCGTAGCGCCCGGTCAGCAGGTCCCAGGCGTAGGCCACCGCCTCGCGCTTGAAGTAGTCCCCGAAGCTGAAGTTGCCCAGCATGAAGAAGAACGTGTGATGGCGGGGGCTGGGGCCCACGTTGTCCAGGTCGTTGTGCTTGCCCTGCACCCGCATGCATTTCTGCAGGGATGCCGCGCGGCGGTAGGAGCGCTGCTCCCGCCCCAAAAAGACATCCTTGAACTGCACCATGCCGGCGTTGGTGAACAGCAGCGTGGGATCGCCGGCAGGCACCAGCGAGGAACTGGGCACAATGGCGTGCCCCCGCTCCCGGAAGTACTCCAGGAACGTGTCGGCGACAACCTGCCACGGCCACCGTTCTTCCCGCGCCATGCCCAGGCCCTCCCCCAATCACAACGCCTCCCGTCCGCAAGGGACGGGAGGCGCGCTCCCGCGGTACCACCCTTCTTCCCCGGCCCGGGGGCCGGGGCGCTCGGATGCCGGTAACGGCGGCGCCGTCCCGCTCAGGGGTGGCGAGTCCCGTCCTCGCGGGTGCAGATGTCTGCACACCTAGTGTACCAGGACGCGGGGCGCTCCTGTCCAGGTCCACGCCGGACGCCGGGGCCGCTCCCGGGCCCGCGGCCGGCCGCGCCTGCGGTTCAGCCGCCTGTGTGCGCCCCGGCGCTTCCGCGTTCCCGCAGCTCCCCGACCGCGTCGGCCAGCAGGGCTTCCACCGCCGCCACGGCGTCCTCCAGCGCCCCCACCGCGCGGTCCAGCTGCTCGGGCGCGATCACCAGCGGCGGAGCGATGCGGAAGGTGGAAGGGTTGTTGAGGCTGTAGAACACGATCACCCCGCGCTGCAGCGCCTCGGCGGTCACCAGCAGGACCAGGTCGGGATCGGTGAACTCCACCCCCACCAGCAGCCCCTTGCCGCGGACCTGGCGGACCATGCCCGGGTGGCGGGCGGCCAGGTCCCGCAGACGCGCCATCAGGTGCTCCCCCAGGGCGGCCGCGCGCGCGGGCAGGTTCTCCTCCCGCAGGACGCGCAGCGTGGCCAGGGCCGCGGCGCACGCCAGGGGGTTGCCCCCGAAGGTCGAGGAGTGCAGGTAGGGGTTGCGTTCCAGGGCGGCCCACAGGTGGGGGCGGGCGGTGAACGCGCCGATGGGCATCACGCCGCCGCCCAGGGCTTTGGCCAGGGTGAGAATGTCGGGGACCACACCCCAGTGCTGGCAGGCGAACATCGCCCCCGTGCGCCCCAGGCCGGTCTGGACCTCGTCGAGGATCAGCAGCGCCCCGGCGCGGTCGCAGATCTGCCGGGCCCCCCGCAGGTAGTCGTCGGGAGGGACGATCACCCCGTTCTCGCCCTGGATGGGTTCGAGGATGACGGCAGCGGTCCGCTCGGTCACCGCGCGGGCCAGGGCGTCCAGGTCGCCGAAGGGCACGTGGGTGACCCCGGGCAGCAGCGGCTGGAACGGCGCCCGGTAGACGTCCCGCCCGGACACCGACAGCGCGCCCAGGGTCTTGCCGTGGAAGGCCCCCTCGGCGGCGACGAACTCCGTCCGCCCGGTGGCCAGCCGCGCCAGCTTCAGGGCACCCTCCACCGCTTCGGCCCCGCTGTTCACGAAGAAGGTGTACTGCAGGTCGCCGGGGGTGATCTCGGCCAGTGCCTCGGCCAGGTCGGCCTCCAGCCGGCGGGGCATGGCCCGCACGGACATGGGCATCCGGTCCAGCTGCTCCCGCACGGCCGCCACCACCGCCGGATGCCGATGGCCCACGGCGAACACCGCCGGGCCGCCCGAGCAGTCGATGTACTCCCGCCCGTAGACGTCCCGGATCACGGCGCCGCTGGCCTCCCACTCCAGGGTCAGGACGTTGGCAAACCGGTACAGGCGGGCCAGGCCGGGATTCACGTAGCGGGCGTACTTGTCCAGAGTCTGCTGGACCAGGCGGTCGGCCTCATCGGGGCGCATCGGATCCTCCCTCCAGGTAGTCCCGCGCGCGGCGCACCACCTCCCGGGTCTCCTTGTACGCGATGCGGGTCAGGGCCTCGTCGGGGGAGACCCACTCGCAGGCCACGAACCCTTCCTCGGCCTGCGGGCGGGGCTCCTCGCCCCCCAGAAACTCCAGCAGGAAGTACCGGACGGTCTTGTCGTAGTACGTGCGGTCCGCCCGCCAGTAGAACGAGTAGCGCTCCTCGCCCAGGTCCGCCACCACCCGCAGCCGCGACAGGCCGGCCTCCTCCCGCACCTCCCGCAGGGCCACCTCTTCGGGCGTTTCCCCCTCTTCGATGGTTCCTTTGGGCAGCATCCACCGGCCGCTGGTGTGGCGCAGCAGGAGGATCTCGTGCCGGCCGTCCCGCCGGCGGAAAACCACCCCGCCGGCGCTGCGGGCCTGTCGGACGGGCTTACGCACGCGACCCCGCGATGGCGGCATCGGCGTCCGGATCGGCGGCGGCAGTCACCGCGGCTGGCCGAGGGCCTGGCGCACCAGCTCGGCCACGGCGGCGCCGTCGGCGCGCCCCCGCACCTGGGGCATCACCGCGGCCATCACGCGGCCCACGTCCCGCGCGTCGCGGGCGCCGACGCGCTCGATGGCCTCGGCCACGATGCGCTGCAACTCCTCCGCAGACAGAGGCGGGGGCACGTACTCGGCCAGGATGGCCAGCTCCAGAG
This sequence comes from Armatimonadota bacterium, assembly GCA_031081675.1. Taxonomy (NCBI): domain Bacteria; kingdom Bacillati; phylum Armatimonadota; species Armatimonadota bacterium. The sequence continues at coordinate 102,890 of JAVHLZ010000004.1, read as the reverse complement.
ACTCCTTGCGGGCGAGGTCATCCCGGCCGGCGCGGGTGTAGGCCTCGATGGCCTCCCGCCGCCGCTTCATCTCCCGGGTCAGGACCTCGATCACCTCGTCGTCGGACAGGGTGTGACCCCGTTCGATCTCCGCGTTGCGGACCGCCGCCCGGGCCAGCCGGATGGTGGACACCCGCAGGGTGTCTCCGGCCCGCATGGCCTGATGGAGGTCGGCCGTCAGCCGCTCGGCGAGGCTCATCGCGATTCTGCCCGCGCGTACGCGCGGAGGGGGACCGCGTCCCCCTCCGCACCCTCATCCCGCCCCGGGCCCGACACCGGCCGAGAGATCTTCCTCCCCTGCCCGGCCGCCGGGACGGCCTACCCCCTCCGGCGCCGGCGTGCCATCTTGCGCCGCCGCTTGGCGCTGGGCGACTCGTAGTGCTCGTGCCGGCGGGCGTCGGTGAGGATGCCCGAGCGCTTCACCTGCCGCTTGAACCTGCGCAGGGCGCTGTCCAGAGTCTCGTCCTTGCCGACGCGAACCTCGGTCATCTCCCCCACCTCCTCCGCGCCGCCCGCCGCGGTTCCTCCCGGGTGGCGTCGGCCTGGCGGCGCCCCGGCCCACCGCCGGCCGTACGGCACGATGCTAGACACTGGGCCATTATACTACGGACGCACGCGCGGCTTCAAAGGCCGCCCTCTCAGTCCCACCGGCGACGGTCCAGGATCCGCGCGTCGTCCGGTCCCAGGGTGCCCGGGGAGACCACCTCCACCGCCGCCCGCAGCCGCGTGACCTCGTAGATGCTGCGGGCCACGGCCGCGGCCAGATCGGCCGCCGCGCCTTCGGCCTCCACCCGCACCGTCAGCTCATCCTGGTGGTCGCGGCGGGAGACCACCGCCTGGTAGCGGCCGATCTGGGGATGGCGGCGCACCGCCGCCTCCAGCTCGCGGGGGTGCAGGAAGATCCCGCGCACCTTCACCGCCTCGCCCACCCGGCCCAGGATGCGCTCCAGCCGCGCGGCGGTGCGCCCGCAGGGACAGCCCCCCGGCGCCAGGCGCGCCAGGTCTCCCGTGCCCAGCCGCAGCAGCGGGTACAGGGGCTCCAGAAAGGTCACCACCACCTCCCCCGCCTCCCCGTCCGCCACGGCGGTGCCGGTGGACGGGTCGACGAGTTCCACCACCACCCGGTCCGCCAGGTGCAGCCCGGCGCGCCGGTCGCATTCGTAGGCCACCAGCCCCAGGTCGGCGATGGCATAGCCCTGGCTGATCCGCAGGCCGTGGCGGGACTCGAGGGTGGCGCGCAGCGACTCGGGCAGCGGCTCGCCGGAGACAAATGCCCGCCGCAGCGGCGACCGTCCTCCGGACTGCTCCAGGTGCTCCAGGACGGCCGCCAGGAAGCTGGGGGTGCCGATGAATCCCGCCGCCCGCAGGTCCTGGAGGGTGCGGACCTGGATGTCCAGGTGTCCGACGCCGGTGGGAACGACGATGCAGCCCAGGCTCAGGAGCGCCCCGTCGAACATCGCCCCCGCCGGCGTGAGGTGATACGAGAAGGTGTTCACCACCACGTCCCCGCGGCGGAACCCCCCGGCGTACAGCGCCGGCGCGAACCCCCAGTAGTCGGGGCGGTGTCCTTCGGGCTCGTAGATGGGCCCCGGGGAGGCGAAGATCCGGCGGACCTGCTCGGGAGGCGCCCCCAGCCATCCGCCGAACGGCGGGCTGGTTGCCTGCCGGGCGGGCAGACCCTCCTTGGGCAGGACCGGCAGCCGGCCCAGGTCCTCGAGGGTGATGGTGTCGGGGTCGCACCCGGCCGCCTGCAGCGCCGCGCGCACCGCCGGGGCGTGGGCGGCGGCCTGCCGGAGGATCCGGCGCAGGGCCTGTTCCTGGGCCGCCCGGCGCTGCTCGGGCGGCTGGGTCTCGGCGGGGTCGTAGACGTCGGGCTGGATCGGTCTCATCTGGACGTTCCTCTTTTCTCTCCGCCCGGCGGCTTCCTGGTGGAGGAGGGCCGTCCCGGAAGCCCGTAAATAGACGGCAATGGGCGGCGGGGAGCCCATCCTCCAGGTCACAGACCTGCACCTGAGCTTCCGGGGGGTCCAGGCGGTGGACGGGGTGACGTTCGGCCTGGGCCCGGGGGAGATCCTGGGTATCATCGGTCCCAACGGCGCCGGCAAGACCAGCGTTCTCAACTGCATCAACGGCTTCTATCGCCCCCAGCGCGGACGGATCACCTTCTGCGGCCGCGACATCACCGACCTGCCCCCGCACGCCCGGGCCGCGCTGGGCATCGGGCGGACGTTTCAGAACATCGCCCTGTATCCGGGGATGACGGTCCTGGACAACATCATGACCGGGCGGGCCATCCGCATGACCGCCGGCGTCCTGGCCTGCGCGGTGTACGTGGGGCCCGCGCGGCGGGAGCACGTGGCCCACCGGGCGGTGGTGGAGGAGATCATCGACTTCCTGGAGATCGAGGCGGTGCGCCACCATCCGGTGGCCGACCTCCCCTACGGAATCCAGAAGAAGGTGGAACTGGGGCGGGCCCTGGCCCTGGACCCGCAGGTCCTGATCCTGGACGAACCCATGGCGGGGATGAGCCTGGACGAGAAGGTGGACATGGCCCGCTACCTGCTGGAGCTGAAGGAGGTCCGGGGACTGCCCATCGTCCTCATCGAGCACGACATGGGCGTGGTGATGGACCTGTGCGACCGGGTCGTGGCGATGGATTACGGGCGGGTCATCGCCTCGGGCCGGCCCGCCGACGTGCAGCGGCACCCGGACGTGGTCCGCGCGTACCTGGGGGAGGGGGCGTCGTGAGCGCGGCCCGGGTGGCCGAGCGCCCGCAGCCGGCGGTGGAGTTCCCCCTGGACCCCGCCGCCGACACCTTCCCCAAATTGCTGCGCCGCAACGCCCGCCGGTTCGGCGACCGGGCGGCCTTCCGGGAGAAGGACCGGGGTATCTGGCGGCCCATCTCCTGGCGGGAGTACTACGACCGCGCCCGGGCCGTCGGCCTGGGGCTGGTGGCGCTCGGGCTCCGGCGGGGCGAGGTCCTCGCGCTGATCGGGGACAACCGGCCGGAGCTGTTCTTCGCCGCCCTGGGCGCCCAGAGCGCGGGGGCTATCACCTACGGCATGTACCAGGACAGCCTGGCGGACCAGCTGGCCCAGCTGCTGGCGTTCGCCGACGCCCGATTCGTCTTCTGCGAAGACCAGGAGCAGGTGGACAAGATCCTGGCCGCGGAGGCCCAGCTGCCCGGGATCGAGCGGATCATCGTGGAGGACTGGCGGGGGATGTGGCGCTACCGCCACCCCCGGTTGATCGGCGTCGCCGACGTGGAGCGCCTGGGCCGGGAGCTGGACGCCCGCGAGCCGGAGCTGTTCGACCGGCTGGTGGACGCGGGGCGGGCCGACGACGTGGCCATCTTCTGCCAGACGTCGGGGACCACTGCCCTGCCCAAGCTGGCCATGCTCACCTACCGCAACCTCATCGCCCAGGGGATGAACTTCCACGCGGTGGAGCCCCACATCGGCGCGGGGGACGAGTTCGTCTCCTACCTGCCCTTCGCCTGGATCGGGGAGCAGATGCTGTCCACCACCCTGCACCTGCTGGTGGGGTTCACCGTCAACTTCCCCGAAGAGCCCGACACCGCCCAGCGGGACTTCCGGGAGATCGCGCCGCATTTCACCTTCGCCCCGGCGCGGATCTACGAGGGCCTCCACACCGCCGTGACGGTGCGGATCCTGGACGCCGGCTGGCTGCGGCGGCGGGTCTACGACTGGGCCCTGGACCTCGGCCTGCGGGTGGTGCACCTGCGGTCCCGGGGACAGCCGGTCCCCTGGTGGGTACGGACGCTGCGGGTCCCGGCCCGCTGGCTGGTGTACCGCCCCCTGCTCGACAAGATCGGGTTTGCCCGGATCCGGGTGGCGTGGAACGGCGGGTCGCCCCTGGGGCCGGACTACTTCGCCTTCTTCCACGCCCTGGGGGTCAACCTCAAGCAGATCTACGGGCAGACCGAGATCGCCGGCATCTCCTGCGTCCACCGGGACGGGCAGGTGCGCTTCTGGACCATGGGCTATCCCATCGCCCACACCGAGGTGCGGCTGACGCCGGAGGGGGAGATCATCAGCCGCAGCCCCAGCGTCTTCGCGGGATACTACAAGAACCCCGAGGCCACCGCCCGGGCCCTGCGGGACGGGTGGCTGCATTCGGGCGACTACGGCACCCTGGACCCCAGCGGGGACGTGATCATGTTCGACCGGATGTCGGACGTGATCACGCTGGCCGACGGCTCCCGGGTGAGCCCGTGGGTCATCGAGGCCATGCTGAAGTTCACGCCCTACATCCAGGAGGCGATGGTGGTCTGCGGCCCCGACGGGTCCACCCTGTCGGCCATCGTGACCATCGAGATGCGCAGCGTGGGCAAGTGGGCCGAGGACCGGGGGATCGCCTACACGTCCTACGCGGACCTCTCCCAGAAGCCCCAGGTCCTGGACCTGCTGGAGGGCATCGTGCGGGACGTCAACAGCCGCCTGCAGCCCGCCTGGCGGGTGCGGCGGTTCGTCTCGCTGTACAAGGAGTTCCACCCCGACGACGACGAGCTGACCCGCACCCGCAAGCTGCGACGCCGGTTCATCGCCGAGCGCTACCGCGACCTGATCGCCGCCCTGGGCGAGGGCCGGCCCGCTTTCGACGCCACCTTCCTGGTGCGCTACGAGGACGGCACCACCCGCCAGGTATCGACCACCCTCCAGATCCGGGAGGTCCCGGACGCGCCGTGATCGAGTTTGCGGCGAGCGGCCTGCTCAACGGGGTGGCGGTGGGCAGCATCTACGCGCTGATCGCCCTGGGCTTCGCGCTCCTGTACAAATCCACCAGGATCCTCAACCTGGCCCACGGGGAGCTGGTCCTGTTCGGGGGCTATCTGGCCATCGCCCTGGCCCAGGTCCTCCCCTTCCCCCTGGCCGTGACGGTCACGCTGCTGGCCGCGGCGGCGCTGGGGTTCGCCGTGGAGCGGGCCATCATGCGGCCGCTGTTCGGCCAGCCGCTGCTGTCGGTGGTGATCGTGACCCTGGCCCTGGGCTACATCGTGCGGGGAGCGATGGTGGGGATCTGGGGCGGCAGCACGCGCAACTTTCCCCCGGTCCTGCCGGCGGGGGTGGTGCGGGTGGCGGGGATCCCCCTGCAGGCCGTGGGGGTCTACAGCGCCGCCACGGCCGCCGTCCTGCTGGGAGCGTTCTGGCTGTTCTTCCGGTACACCCTGGTGGGGATCTCCATGCGCGCCGCCGCCAACGAGCAGCTGACCGCCAGCACCCTGGGGGTGAGCCTGCGGCGGGTCTTTGCCTACGCCTGGGCGTTTGCGGCCACCGCCGGGGCGGTGGGCGGGATCCTGCTGGGCCTGTGGCTGGGGGTGAACTTCGCCCTGGCCCACGTGGGGCTCAAGGCCCTGGCCGCGGTCATCCTGGGCGGGCTGGACAGCATTCCCGGGGCGATCGTGGGGGGGCTGGCCATCGGGGTGGTGGAAACGGTGGTGGGCGGCTACATCGACGCCCACGTGATCTACGGGTTCAAGGACATCACGCCCTTTGTGGTCATCCTGCTGGTCCTGCTGGTCCGGCCCTACGGGTTGTTCGGAACGGAGCACATCGAGCGCCTGTAGGGTGGATCCGCGGGGCCGGACCATCCCGACGAGGGGGCGAAGAGCATCCGGCCCTCGGGCACCTTTGTCACCACCTACGCCCAGGACATGGCGATCCTGGATCGCCCTGGCTACCGGGCGGGCATGGTCCTGCTGGTGGCCGCCCTGGTCCTGGCGCCCGTGTGGCTGGGGCGGTTCATCTTCCTGCTGAACACCATCGGCATCTTCGCCATCGGGGCCTGCGGGCTCACGCTGCTGACCGGACTCACCGGCCAGATTTCCCTGGGCCACGCGGCGTTCATGGCGCTGGGCGCCTACGGGTCCGCGGCGCTGGCCCGCGCCGGACTGCCCGTGCCCCTGGCGATGGTGGGGGCGACGGCCCTGACCTGCGCCGGCGGCATGGTGGTCGGCCTGCCGTCGCTGCGCATCAAGGGCCTGTACCTGGCCATTGCCACCCTGGCGTTCCAGTTCCTGACCGAGTACGCCCTCATCCACGCCACCGGAGGGGTGGGCGCGCTGTCGGTCCCGCCCCTGGGCGTGGGGCGGTGGGTGGTGCGCACCGAGGTCCAGTTCTACTACCTGCTGCTTTGCGTGTGGCTGCTGGCCGGGGCGGCGCTGGCCAACCTGGCCCGCAGCCGCGTCGGGCTGGTGTGGATGGCGATCCGGGACCGGGACTACGCGGCCCAGGTCCTGGGGATCCCCCTGCTGCATTACAAGGCCCTGGCCTTCGGTCTGGCCGCCGCCTACGCCGGGCTGGCCGGCAGCCTGTGGGCCCACTACCAGCGGCTGATCACCACCGAGCAGTTCACCGTCGGCGCGTCCATCGACTACGTGGCCATGGTGGTCATCGGAGGCCTGACCAGCATCTGGGGCGCCCACCTGGGGGCCGCGTTCGTGGTGGCCCTGTCCCAGGGGCTGAAGATCGCCACCCCCGCCCTGACGGCGGTGGTGCCCGCGTTTGCGAAGGTGGTCATCCCGCTGCGGGAGGTGCTGTTCGGGACGGTCCTGATCGCCCTGCTGATCTGGGAGCCCGGAGGCCTGGCGATGCTGCTGCGCAAGCTCAAGCGCAAGGTGGACCTGTGGCCCTTCGCCTACTAGGGGCGTGATCTGAGATCCGGGATCAGGAACCGATCTCGGATCCCGGATCCCGCATCAGGCCAGCCAGCGGCGGGCGCGCTTGTAGCTCTTGACCTCGCTGAACAGCCGCCGCTGGTCGCCCCGGACGCCCAGGTAGAACTCCTCGACGTCGGCGTCCTCCCGCAGTTTGTGCGTGGGGCCGTCCAGGACGATCCGGCCGTTCTCCATCACGTAGCCATAGGACGCCAGCTCCAGGGCCATCCGGGCGTTCTGCTCCACCAGGAAGATGGTCACGCCCTCGTCGGCGTTGAGCCGGCGGATGAGGTCGAAGATCTCCCGGGCCACGCGCGGGGCCAGCCCCAGGCTGGGCTCGTCCAGCAGCAGGAGCCGGGGACGGGACATCAGGGCGCAGCCGATGGCCAGCATCTGCTGCTCCCCACCCGACAGGTAGCCGGCCCGCGCGCGGCGCCGCTCCGCCAGGCGCGGAAAGTAGGCGTACACCAGGTCCAGCCGGTCCCGGGCGGCGCGGAGGCCGCCCCCGCGCAGGGCGGCGCCCACCAGCAGGTTCTCCTCCGCCGTCAGCTCCTCGAACAGCCGCCGCCCCTCGCGCACCATCACGATCCCCTCGCGGGCCGTGTCCTCGGGCAGCCAGTTGTCGATGCGCCGGCCCAGAAACTCGATGCTGCCCCGGGTCACCTCCCCGCGCTCCAGCCGGATGAGCCCGGTGACGGCCTTCAAGGTGGTGGTCTTGCCGGCTCCGTTGGCGCCGATCAGCGCCGTGATCTGGCCGGCGGGGACGGTCAACGACACCCCTTTGAGCACCAGGATGGTGCCCCAGTAGACCACCTCGACGTTGGTCAGGGTGAGCATACAGGTGGCGGGAACGCGGGAGGGCATCCACCCGCCTCCCGCGTTCCCGCGCTTCCGGATCCTCTAGAATCCCAGCCAGTCCTTGCGCCGGTCCACCGTCACCGACTGCACCACGGTGATCCGTCCGTTGCGGACGGTGACGATGCGGGTGGTGGTGGACGGGCGGTGGTCGTCCCGCGCCAGGGTGATGGGCGGAGCCAGACCCTCGGGATCCCAGTTCTTCAGGGTTTCCAGCGCCGACCGCACCGAGGGCCCGCTGAACCCGCCCAGGCGCGAGTAGGTGTTCCAGTTGTCCACGATGATCTCCAGCCCCTTCTTCAGCAGAAAGACGTTGAGCCACCCGCGGACGTAGGAGGCGATGAACGGCGTCTGCGTCGTCCCCCAGGTGAAGGTCGGCTGGCGGTTGTGGAACCTCCGCAGGACGTCGAACATCCTGGCCATCCCCGGCGCGGGTTCGCCGTAGTACACGTGGGGCGTGCTGGCCAGGACCCCCTCGGCGTCCCGGCCGATGAGCTTGATCATGTTCTCGTCAAAGCCCCACACGTTGACGAAAAAGCGCGTGGTCAGGCCGGCCGCCCGGGCGTCCCGCACGATCACCGAGGCCGAGTTGGTGGTCCCCCCGATCCAGGCGAAGTGCGCCCCGAACGCCTTCACCGCCGCCACCTGGGAGCGGGCCTCCAGGGCCGTGAGGGCCACGATCTGGTCCGGGCCGACCTCAAACCCCAGTTCCTGGGCGTAGGCCTTGCCCGCGGGAATGGGCGCCCGGCCGTACGGGTGGTCCGGATACAGGAAGACGATGCGCGGCCGCGCGATGCGTTCCTGGTCGGCCACCCCCCGGGCGTATTTGAGGACCGCCCGCAGCTGGTCCGAGTAGCTGCTCACCGGGTAGAAGTTGTAGGGCGTCTTGGACGGGTCGTTGAGGTGCGAGGAGTAGCTGGCGGAGATGAACGGGATCTGATCGGCGGCCACCTGGTCCTTCAGGGCCTCGGTGTCGCCCGTCCCCCACCCCACGATGGCGTTGACCCGGTCCACATCCCGGTATTTCCGGTACAGGGCCAGGGCGTCCGGGATGCGGTACCCGTAGTCCGACCACACCAGGTCGATCTTCACCTTCCCCCGGATCCCGCCCTCGACTTCGTTGATGTATCGGACGTGGTCCAGCGCGCCCCTGGAGTAGTCCACGCCCACGTCGGAGGTGGGTCCGGTGGTGTCAAAAAGCGCGCCGACCTTGATGGAGCCCGGCACGGCGGGCTGGGCGACGGCCGCCCACGCTCCGACCACCAGCACCGTCAGCCCGGCTCCCACCAGCCTGACGACCGCCCGAACGGGCGCCTGCATGCGCATCCCCTCCCTCGGCCTGCGCCGTCGACGTCATGGGGGAGTTCGGGGCGGCGGGGTGATCCCTCCTCCCGCCGACGACAGGGGTCTGACCCTCACGGGGGCCCGCATCGTGCGCGAGGACCGGCCCGCGGATACGTGAGGGACTCGCGGGGCGCGGATGCGGCGCGGCCTAGCGGACCACCGCGCGGACCGTCACCGACCGCACCACCAGGTCCTCGCGGCGGTTGCCGGCGGCGTTGAGGGCGAAGTCAAACCCCCAGGTGTTGGCGAACGCGGCGTCCAGCAGGCGGACCGTGTGGGTCACCCATCCGGGTGAGGCGTCCACCCACTGCCAGGGGGTGAACCGGTAGCCGCTCATGGAATCGTACCAGACGTTGAACCCCACGGCCCGGGCGGCCGACGCGCCGCGCACCTCCACCGCGATGTCGACCGCCGCGCGGCCGTCCACGAAGTACAGGAACGAGTCGTCCACGTCGAAGCGCACGTACACCCTGTCCGCCGCCGCCTCGGTGGCCAGGGCCTCCACGCCGTCGACGGTGACGACCCGCTGGGCCTCGCCCCGCCAGCCCCGGTAGGGCATGTTGTACAGGCCCCGCTCCCGGTTGGTCCGACCCAGCAGGGCGCTGACCTCCGATGCGCTGCCGAAGTCCTCGCCTCCCGGCGGCAGGGGCAGGCCGTGAGCCCGCATGCGCCGGGCGGCGGCCACCTCGTCCGGATCCAGCCCCACCAGCAGGACCGGATCAGGGCCCACGTCCGCCTCCACGCCTCCGTCGGCGGGTCGCGCCGGGCGTTCGTCGCCGGTCGGTCCCAGCGCCCGCACCGATGTGCCCCGGACCGCCACCGCCGCCGGCACCCTGCTCCAGGCCACCGCCACCGGGGGGTCTCCGCCGAACACCATCAGCAGCGCCGGACCGCGGACCAGGAACCCTTCATAGGGACGCCCTCCCAGATGGCGGGCGAGGGTCTGCAGGACGAACCCGGTCACCGCCGTGGGCTCCGCCGCCCAGAACACCTCGTCCACCCCCGCGGCGGCGGCCACCGCCGTCGCCATCACCAGCTGGCCGGGCCAGGACGACCGCGGGCCCGCGGTCAGGGGATCCCACTCCAGCCACAGGGGCGGGCGGCCGGCCGGCGCGATCCTCTCCCGGATCGTCGCCAGAGGGCGCAGCAGGCCGTCCGGAGGAATACCGCGCGGCTGGAGGGAGACGACGTCGAACTCACCGGCGGCCTCCCGCATCATTCCCCGCAGATCCGGCAGGTCCAGGCCGTAGGGCGTGGCCAGGACGACGCGGTTGGAGGGGTCGGCGGCCCGGAGCGCGATCCGGGCCGTCCGGAGCACCTGCAGATACTCGCGCGTCGTGCCCCGGAACACCGGCAGGCTCCGGGCGGTCCAGATCTGCCAGTCGCGCACCCGGCCGCGGTAGCGGGCGGCGGCGGCGGTCACGAACCGCTCCCACGCATCCAGCCGCCCGGGGGGCTGGCGGCTGCTGACGGCCGGATCCGCCCGCTCGCCGGCCGGCGCCGCCCATCCCGGGGTGTAGGTCAGGACCAGGACCACCCGCAGCCCGGCGGCGCGGGCCGCGCCGACCGCGCGGTCCAGCAGGTCCCACAGGGCCGCCCCGGGCAGCGGCTCGATCTGCGACCAGTCGGCCAGCAGCTTGACCGATCCGGCCCCGGCGCGGCGCAGGGCGGCGAAGTCCGCTCCCTCGGCCGCCACAAAGCCGATCCGGACCGGCAGCACCGGCGGCACGGCGGGCCGGGCGGGCCCGGCGGCGGCACCCACCACCACCGCCGCCATGGCGGCCCACGCGCGCACCAGCATCCGGGGGGTCACCGGCAGGGTGATCACGCGTCCGCTCCGTTCACGCCGGACGGCGCCCCACCGCACGCGCCCCGCCGGCGCGGGAGGACCGCCCGCCCGCAGATGGAATACTCCGCAACGTTGTGCCCCACTTGGCCGCGAGAGGAGGTGACTCCTGCATGTGGGTCCGGCCCCAGGCCGTCTCGGTCGTCGCCGGACGGGGCGAAGGGCTGACGGAGCTGACCGCGTTTGACCGGGCGCTGATGGACGCCGGCATCGCCAACATGAACTTCCTGCGGGTCTCCAGCATCCTGCCGGCGGGGGTGACGGTGATCCCGGTCCCCCGGTTTCCTCCGGGCATCCTCGCCCCGGCGGTGTACGCCCGGCGCACCAGCCACACGCCCGGGGAGCGCATCGCCGCCGCCGTCGGACTGGGGTTTTCCCGGGACAGCTACGGGGTCATCATGGAGTTCCAGCACAGCGGGACCGCCGAAAACGCCGAGGCCGTGGTGCGGCGCATGGTGGAAGAAGCCATGGCCGTCCGGGACCTGCCGGTGGACGACATCCGGGTGGCCTCCGCCGAGCACGTGGTGCAGCGCATCGGGTGTGTCGTGGCCGCGGTGGTGTTCTGGCCGTCGGCGAACGGCCTCACCCCGTGATCCGGAGATCGTCGCCATGGAGTGGCTGGTGGACCTGGTCGGGCCCGGCGTGGCTCAAGCCGTACAGATCACCGACGTCCTGTGCGCGGTGCGTTCCCCCTACCAGAGGATCCTGATCGCGTCCAGCCCTCTGTTCGGCCGCATGCTGATCCTGGATGACGCCGTGCAGACCACCGAGCGGGACGAGCACACCTACCACGAGATGCTGGCCCACCTCCCGCTGGTCACCCACCCGTCTCCCCGCCGGGTCCTCATCATCGGGGGCGGCGACGGGGGCACCCTAAAAGAGGTCCTCAAGCACCCGGTGGAGCACGTCACCCTGGTGGAGATCGACGCCGTGGTGGTCGAGATGTGCCGGCGCCACCTGCCGTCCATCGGCGGGGAGGCGTTCAGCGATCCGCGGGCGGAGGTGGTCATCGACGACGGGGTGAACTACGTCGCCCGGGCCGGCGGGTCGTTTGACGTCATTCTGGTGGACGCTCCCGACCCCAAGGGGCCGGGGCTGGCCCTGTTTTCCCCCCAGTTCTACGCCGGCTGCGCCCGCCTGCTGACCCCCCAGGGAATCCTGGTGGCCCAGAGCGGGTCGCTGCTGTACCAGCGGCCTGTCACCGACATGGTCCGCCGGCACCTGCGGGAGGTGTTCCCGGTGGTGGGCACCTACTGGGTCCCGGTCCCGTCCTATCCCGGGGTGCTGTGGACGTTCACCTATGGCAGCCGGCGGCCCGACCCCCGCGCCGTCCCGCCCGATGTGATCGCCGGCCGTCTGGCGGGGGTGTCCACGCGCCTGTACTCTCCCGCCGTCCACGCCGCCGCGCTGTCCCTGCCGGCCCTGACCGACTGATGGTCGCCGAGTGCCTGCGCCCCGCCGCCGGGATGTGCGCGCGGCGCGATCTCCGCCGGGTCAAGGCGTCCGGGCCGTGACCTTCCTGGCCTCCCGCCCCCACCCCGCGCCCGCCGCCGTCATCGTGGGCGTGCCCTACGACGCCACCGCCTCATTCCGCGCCGGCGCCCGGGCCGGCCCGGCGGCCATCCGATGGGCATCCCAGAGCATCGAGACGTACAGCCCCATCCTGGATGCCGACCTGGAGCAGGTGGCCGTCGCCGACGCGGGAGACGTGGAGGTGGACGGGCTGGAGCCGCCGCGGATGGTGGAGGTGGTGGCCGGGCACATCAGATCGCTGGACCCCGCCGTCCTCCCGGTCATCCTGGGAGGGGAGCACACGATCACCCTGGGGGTGGTCTCGGCCCTGGTCCGCCGCCACCCGGACCTGGCGGTGGTGCAGGTGGACGCCCACACCGACCTGCGGGACACCTACGAGGGACAGCGGGTGGGCCACGCCACGGTGATGCGCCGGGTCGTGGAGATCGTCGGCGCCGGCTCGGTGGTCCAGCTGGGGGTGCGGGCGGGGACGCGGGACGAGTGGGAGCTGGCGCGCGCGCTGGCCCACAGCGGGCCGACGCTGGACGTGCCCCCGCGGGTGTGGGCAGACCTCTCTCGCCGCCCCGTGTATGTCTCGGTGGACATCGACGCCGTCGATCCCGCCGACGCCCCTGGCACGGGCAATCCGGAGCCCGAGGGGATTCCGGCCCGGGACCTGCTGCGCTTTGTCCGCCGGCTGGGCGGGCTGGCGGTGGTGGGGCTGGACCTGGTGGAGGTCTCGCCGGCCTACGACCCGTCCGGCCGCACGGCGGTCCTGGCCGCGACCGTCCTCCGGGAGGCGATCCTGGCCCTGCGGGGTCCTGCAGGGTTGCAGGTCCGATGACTGCGGGATCCGGGATCGGGGATCCGGGATCAGATCTGGCAGGCCCCCCTCGCCCCAGCCCTCTCCCGCAGGGAGAGGCGAGCCGGTGTGTTCGACCATTTCCCTACCGTCCCCACACCTGGCGGAACACCCGCAGGGCGTTCTGGCCGAGGACGTTGCGGACCACCTCCGGAGCGTGGCCGCGCTCGAGCAGGGCGGCGGTCAGCCGGGGCAGGCAGGTGACGTCCTCCAGACCGGCCACGGCGTCGCTGAAGCCGTCGAAATCCGACCCCAGGGCCACGTGGTCAGGGCCCGCCACGTGGATCAGGTACTCCAGATGGTCGAGCACGCGGTCCAGGGACGCCCCGCCGGTGAAGGCCGGGTAGAAGTTCACGCCGATCACGCCTCCGCGCCCCGCGATGGCCCGCAGCTGCGCGTCGGTGAGGTTGCGCGGGTGGGGAACCAGCCCCGCGGCGTTGGAGTGGGTCGCCACCACCGGCCCCCGGGTCGCCTCCAGGACGTCCCAGAAGCTGCGCTCGGAGAGGTGGGAGACGTCCACCACCATCCCCACCGCCTGCATGCGCTCCAGGACCCGGCGGCCCAGGGGCGTCAGGCCGCCGTGCCGCGACTCCAGAGCGCCGTCGGCCAGCCCGTTGCTGGCGTTCCAGGTCAGGCTCATCATCCGCACCCCCCGGCTGAAGAGGGCGTCCACCCGGTCGGGGTCTCCCCCCAGCGCGGAGGCGTTCTCCACCGCCAGGACCAGCGCCAGCCGACCGGCGGCGACCAGCGCTTCGATCTGCTCGACCGAGGTGGCCATGCCGACCAGGTCCGGCCGGGCGGCCACCAGCCTCCGGGCGGTGTCCAGAAGCGCCGCGACGATCTGGTAGCCGCGGTCGGCGTCGCGGGGATGCACGAACAGGGCGCAGACCTGCACGTCCACGCCTCCCTCCCGCAGCCGCGGAAAGTCCGAATGGCCGGCCGTCGTCCTGCGGGTGACGTCCCGCCGACCGCTGTGGGCATCCAGCAGGAAGTCGTTGTGCAGGTCCACCACGACGGCCTCGCGGTGGAGGACCCGGGGATCAGGCGCAGGCCGGACGCCCATGGCGGGCCGCGCGGCCCCTACGGGGACGCCTCGGCGGGGCACGCGCACGGCGTCTGGCCGCACTTCGGGCAGGCGTCCGCGTACCGCGAGGCAGCCTGCTCGATGTCCACCCCGCACAGCGTCGCCAGGCTGGTGGTCCAGGCCAGCACGTCGGCGATCTCCTCCCGCAGCGAGGCGGGGGAGCCGTCGCGCAGGGCGCGGGCCAGTTCGCCCACCTCCTCCACCAGCCAGCGGAAGGTCCCGTCCGCACCGCGGCGGCGGTCCCGCTCGCCGTAGATGAGGGCAATCCGCCGTTGAAACTCCCGCAGCTGCACGCCTCACCTCCCGTCCTGCCGGGTGCGGTCCAGAATTTCGCGGCGGCGCGACCCCGGCCCTGTGCGCGCGGTGCCCGGACGTGCGTGCCGCCTGCCGGGGATTCGTGCTATAGTGGCTGCGGTCGCGAGGGCGGGGCGCGCGGGTGAGGTGGAGCCGCCCGGAACAGCTGGTGACGCTGGGGGCGCTGGCGGCCGCCCTGGTGGCCGCCGGGGCGCTGGCGGCGGTGCGCCGCCCGGCCCCGCCCGTCCGCCTGATCGAGCCGGCGCCGGCGGACGCGGTGGTTGTGCAGGTGGACGGGGAGGTCGTCCGGCCGGGCCTGTACCGCCTGGCCGCGGGCTCGCGGGTGGCGGATGCCGTCCAGGCCGCCGGGGGAATGCTGCCGGGCGCCGACACCCAGGCTCTCAACCTGGCGCGGCTGCTGCGGGACGGTGACCGCGTGACGGTTCCCCCCCGCGCGTCGCTGGACCCGACCGGCCCGGGGGCCCCGGTCAACATCAACACCGCCGACGCCGCCCGCCTGGAGACCCTCCCGGGCATCGGCCCGATCCTGGCCCGCCGGATCGTGGAGTACCGCAACCGCCACGGACCGTTCCAGCGCCTGGAGGACCTGCTCCAGGTACAGGGCATCGGCCCCCGGCTGCTGGAGCGCCTGCGGCCGCTGGTGACCGTCCCGTGAGGGAACCCCAGGGCCGGCCGGCCCCGTAAGCACAGAGAGGCGGGCAGGGAGAGGTGAGGGTGCGCCGACCGACGCCGCCTGCGCCCGGCACCACCCCGGACGACGTCGCTGCCTTCGAGGCCCTGGTGGCCCGCTACGGCCAGAAGATCTACGCGCTGGCCTACCGCATGGCGGGCAACGAGGCGGACGCCCGCGATCTGGCCCAGGAGGCGCTGATCCGGGTGTGGCGGCACCTGGGGTCGGTGGATCCCGCCGCCGCCCTGGAGGGGTGGCTGTACCGGATCGTCGCCAACCTCTTCATCGACATGCTGCGGCGACGCCCGCCGGTGCGGATGGACTCCCTGGACGCGCCCGTGACCACCCGCGGGGGAGGGGATGTGGTGCGGGAGGTGGCCGATCCGCGGGCCAATCCGGAGGCCGCCGTGCTGGACCGCGGGCTGGACGCCGACGTGCAGGCGGCCCTGATGGCCCTGTCCCCGGAGCTGCGGGCGGTGGTGGTGCTCTGTGATGTGGAAGGGTACTCGTACGAGGAGATTGCGGGAATGTTGCAGGTTCCCGTGGGGACGGTGAAGTCCAGGCTGCACCGCGCCCGCCGGACCCTGGCCGACCGCCTGCGCCACCGCCTGGAGGCGTCGCCGTGACCCACTCCCGGCTGGTCCGCCAGCTGTCGGCCTACCTGGACCGCGAGCTTCCTCCGGACGACGAGCAGGAGGTCCGGGAGCACCTCGCCGGGTGCGATGCCTGCCAGGAGGAGCTCCGACGCCTGCAGGCCGTGCGGGCGATCCTCCGCCGGTTGCCCGAACCCCGGGCACCCGCGGACCTGGCGGCGGTGTGGGGACGGCGCGGCCGCGCCGGACGCCGGTGGCCCGCCACGGCGCGCATCGCGCTGGCGGCGGTCGCGGCGGCGGTGATCGTGCTGCTGGCCCTGCCCGCGGTGCGCGGTCGGCTCGACCGCCTGCGCGCCGCCGGGGCCGGCGTGGACGTGGTGGTGCGGGAGCACGCGCTGGCGGCGGCCTCCGACCCGTTTGCCGACCGGGCGTACCTGGGGCTGCTGATCAGCGATGCGAGCGCGGCTCTGGCGGGCGCGGGGCGCGGGGAGGACGAGCGCCGATGAGGAAGATCGCCGGGGCAATGGCTGCGACGCTGGCGGGGGCGGTCCTCGCTGCCGCATCCGCGGCCTCCCCGCTCCCGTCGGCGGACCGGGTACTGGAGGCCATGCTGGCCGCCCCCGGCGTGATCGACTACGAGGGCACCAAGGTGATGACCGCCGTGCGCGGGCCGCGGGCCGAGACGGTGACCGTGCTGGAGGCGTACAAGCGGCTGGGCCGGCTGCGGCTGGAGTTCCTTTCCCCCGACGGGCTGGCGGGACGCCTGGTGGTCGACGACGGCGCCGTGGCCTGGCAGTATGAACCCGCCCACCACCTGGTCATCCAGAACCCGTCCTTCGCGCGCCCGGCCTTCTCGCCATCCGTGGCGGACATCCGGCGGGCGTCCCTGGTGGCGGTCTTGGGTCGGGAGGAGGTCATCGGCCGGCCCGCGATCGTGGTGGCCCTGGAGCCCCGGGAGGGGGGAGCCAGCCGACGGTACTGGGTGGACGAGGCCACCGGGGTCGTCCTGCGCACCGAGGAGCGCGATGTTGCCGGCCAAGTGGTCTTCACCAGCTTCTTCACCCGCATCGGCTTCGGCCTGAACGTCCCCACGGCGCTGTTCCGGTTCACGCCGCCGGCCGGAGCGCGGATCCTCCCCCTGTACGTGTCCGGGGACCCGGTCGCCAGTCCGGACGCCCTGGCGCGCCAGGCGGGACTCTCCCGCGCCGTCCCGGCCGCGTTGCCGTGGGGCTACCGGTTCCGGGCCGGGTCGGTGGCGCGGCGGGGGGCTCTGACCCTCGCCTCCGCCGTCTATTCGGACGGCGCGCGGGCGCTGACCGTGTTCCTGGCGCCCGCGGCGCGGTGGCCGGTGCCGCAGGTGGGCGCCCCACACCCGGTCGCCGGCCGGATGGGGCGGATCGTGGACGTGGGGTACTTCCGGGTCCTCCTGTGGCAGGCCGGCGCCACCACCGCGGCCGTGGCAGGCAGCCTGCCCGCAGACGCCCTCGCGGTGGTGGCGGAAGCGCTGGCGCCCTGAGGTCCTCAGCGGGTCACGACGTTCACCAGCCGGCCGGGAACGACGATGACGTCGGCCACCTCCCGTCCGTCCAGGAAGCGGCGGACCTTCTCGTTGCTCAGGGCCAGCTCCCGGGCCTGGGCCTCGGTGAGGTCGGCGGGCACCTCCACCCGGTCCCGGACCTTCCCGTCCACCTGCAGGACCAGGGTGATGGTTGCGGCCCGCGCCAGCTCGGGATCGTAGGCCGGCCAGGACTGGGTGTGGACGCTGTAGGGCTCGCCCAACCGCTCCCACAGTTCTTCGGCGATGTGGGGCGTCATGGGGGCCAGCATCAGGACCAGGGCGCGGATCGCCTCCCGCCAGGCGGGCGTTCCCGCGTGGCGGGACCGGACCCGGTACAGGTAGTTGGTAAACTCCATGAGGGCGGCCAGGGCCGTGTTGAAGTGGAAGCCCTCCAGGTCCTCGGTCACCTTCTTGATGGTCCGGTGGGTCCAGTGGCGCAGCTGCGCCAGGTCCGAGTCCGCAGTCCGGGATCCGGGCTCCGCGTCCCCCTTCCCCGGTTCGCGCGTCCCCGCGTTCCCCTCGGTGCCGACCACCAGGTTCCACACCCGGTGCAGGAACCGGTGCACGCCGTCGATGCCGCGGCTGTTCCAGGGACCGCCGCCCTCCCAGGGACCGATGAACATCAGGTACGCCCGCACCGTGTCGGCGCCCACGGCGCGCACGAAGTCGTCGGGGTTCACCACGTTGCCCCGGGACTTGCTCATCTTCTCCCCGTCTTCGCCCAGGATCACGCCCTGGTTGAACAGGCGCAGCATCGGCTCGCCGAAGGCGACCAGCCCCAGGTCGCGCATGACCTTGGTCCAAAAGCGCGTGTACAGCAGGTGCATGACGGCGTGCTCCACGCCGCCGGTGTACTGGTCCACGGGCAGCCAGTAGGCCCCCGCCCGCGGGTCGAACGGGCCCTCCCGGTAGTGGGGGCTCACGTAGCGGTACTGGTACCACGAGGAGTCCACGAAGGTGTCCATGGTGTCCGTCTCCCGCTCGGCCTCCCGCCCGCACCGGGGGCAGCGGGTCCGCCGGAACCCCTCATGGTACTTCAGGGGGGACTCGCCCGTGGGCAGGAACTGGGCATCCATGGGCAGCAGCACCGGCAGGTCGCGTTCGGGGACCGGCACGGTCCCGCAGTGACCGCAGTAGATGATGGGAATGGGCGTACCCCAGTACCGCTGCCGGCTGATCAGCCAGTCGTGCAGGCGGTAGTGCACGGCCCGGCGGCCGATGCCCCGCTGCTCCATGTACTCGGCGATCCGCTCCCACCCCTCCCGGGAGGGCAGGCCGTCAAACGGCCCCGAGTTCACCATCGTCCCCTCGTCCAGGTAGGCCTCCGGCAGGGGCGCGCCGGTCCACCCGGGAGGAGCCACCACGACCCGGATGGGCAGACCGTAGCGCCGGGCGAATTCGAAGTCCCGCTGGTCGTGGGCGGGCACCCCCTGGATGGCGCCGGTGCCGTAGGTCAGCAGCACGTAGTCGGCGATGAAGATGGGGACCGGCTCCCCGTTCATCGGGTTGATGGCGTACGCCCCGATGAAGACGCCGTCCCTCTCCCGCTCGGTGGACAGCCGCTCGATGTCCGACTCCCGGGCCGCCTTGTACTTGTACGCCTCCACCTCCGCCCGGCGATCGGGGGTCGTCAGCACGTCCACCAGCGGGTGTTCGGGCGCCAGGACCGCGAAGGTCATGCCGTACACCGTGTCGGGCCGCGTGGTGAACACCCGGAACGACACTCCCGGGTGTCCCTGTACCGGCAGGTCGAACTCCACGCCCCGGCTGCGGCCGATCCAGTTCTCCTGCAGGACCCGCACCCGCTCGGGCCAGTCGATCCCCGAAAAGTCCAGCAGCTCTTCGGCGTAGGCGGTGATCCGCAGGAACCACTGCTCCAGGGTCTTCTTGACCACCGGCGTCCCGCACCGCTCGCACACGCGCTCCTCGCCCACCACCTGCTCCCGGGCCAGGGTGGTGTTGTCCTGGGGACACCAGTCCACCGGCGCCAGGGCCCGGTAGGCCAGCCCGCGCTCGTACATCTTCAGGAAGAACCACTGGTTCCACCGGTAGTACTCCGGATCGCAGGT
Organism: Armatimonadota bacterium; assembly: GCA_031081675.1. NCBI lineage: Bacteria > Bacillati > Armatimonadota > Armatimonadota bacterium. Next base: position 83,467 of record JAVHLZ010000004.1, on the reverse strand, counting down.
GATGATCTCCCGGGACCAGTCCCACATGGCGCCCATGGATCGCAGCTGGACGCGCATGCGGGCGATGTTGTCCATCGTCCAGCGGTAGGGGTGGATCCCGTGCTGGATGGCGGCGTTCTCGGCGGGCAGGCCGAAGGCGTCGAAGCCGATGGGGAACATCACATTGTACCCCTGCATGCGCCGGAAGCGCGCTCCCGCGTCGCTGGGCGCCATGGCGTACCAGTGTCCGATGTGCAGGTCCCCCGACGGGTACGGGAACATGGTCAGGAAGTAGAACTTGGGGCGGGGGTCGAAGTCCTTCGCCTCGTACAGGCGATCGGCCTCCCAGCGGGCCTGCCACTTGGCTTCAATGCGGGTCGGGTCGTAGCGGTCCATGGGATCACCGCGCCTCCGCCGCCGGGCGGGCGGCCTGGACGTATGTCAGCCAGCCGTGCCGGTCGGGCACGCGGCCGTCGGTGATGCCGAAAAACTCCTCCTGCAACCGCCGGGTCACGGGCCCGCGCCCGGCGCCGACGGGAATGCGGTCCACCGAGCGGACGGGGGTGATTTCCGCCGCGGTGCCGGTGAAGAAGATCTCATCGGCCACGTACAGGAAGTCCCGCAGCAGGGGCGCCTCCCGCACCGGAATGCCCAGGTCGGCGCACAAGGTCATCACCACTCCCCGGGTGACCCCGGGCAGGATCGCGCTGGTCAGCGGCGGCGTGTACACCACCCCGTCCTTCACCACGAAGATGTTCTCCCCGCTGCCCTCGCTGACGAATCCGGCGCTGTCCAGGGCGATCCCCTCGGCATACCCCAGGTCGGCCGCCTCCATGGTGATGAACTGGGAGGTGACGTACTGGCCGCCGATCTTCCCCATGGGCGTCCCCGTGCCGGGCGCGAGGCGCCTCCAGGAGCTGACCATCACGTCCACGCCCTGCTCGATGGCGTCGGCGCCCAGGTACCGGCCCCACTCCACCACGATGACGGCCACGTGCAGGGGCGACCGGCGCGGGTCCAGGCTGAACGAGCCCGCCCCCCGGAAGACGATGGGCCGGATGTAACAGGAGTCGAACCCGCTGGCCCGCACCGTCTGGACCACGGCGTCCTCCAGCTGCTCGGCGGTGTACGGCAGCTCCATGCGGAAGATGCGGCAGCTGTCCCGCAGCCGCGCCAGGTGCGGCCCCAGGCAGAAGACCGCCGGACCCCGCGGGGTGCGGTAGGCCCGGATGCCCTCAAAGACGCTGCTGCCGTAGTGCAGCGCGTGGGCCAGGACCGACACCGTCGCCTGCTCGGTGGGCACCAGGCGTCCGTCACACCACACCATCCTGCCGGGCGTCATTTCCCGCCTCCCCCGGCCCGCCGGCTCGCCTCCGGCGGCCGCAACAAAAAACCCGCCTCCGTCTCGGGGACGAAGGCGGCCTCCGTGGTACCACCCCGGTTGACAGCCCCGATGGTGGACCTGGCGGGAATTGAACCCGCGACCTCCCGCACGCCAAGCGGGCGCTCTCCCGCTGAGCTACAGGCCCCCGGCTGTCCTCTCCCTGCCGCGTCTCGTGCGGCCTCCCGGCCCGACCTACGCCGACAACCGACACACGCCGGTCTCGGGTTCGGCGGGCGGCTCCCGGACGAGTTCGGCCGGCTGTCCGGCGCCGGCGTCTCATCGGCTGCCGGCTCGCTGGGCCGCAGGCCGGCCTACTACTTCCGGTCGTCGCCTGTCTATGCGGCCGCCCCGCACAGCGGGGCGGCAGGCTAAGCGCCATTATAGCCGCAGCCGGCGCGCACCGTCAACGACGCCACGGGAGCGCGGTGATCCGTGGGGAGATCCATCGGCCGGGGTCGAGGCGGCCGTGGGGCGCGCGCCGGCCTGCTGTCCTAAGGCGCGCGGACGACCAGGGCGTCGTAGCCGCGCTCCCGCAGCCGCGCCGCCAGCAGGTCGGCGTCCTCGCGGGAGTGCGGCGGCCCGACCACCACCACGTACAGGATCCCCGAGCGGCGGATCTCCGCCTGGAAACCGTCCCGCGCCAGGCGTCCCACCTGGGCCACGGCGTTCGCGCGCTGGCGGAACGCCCCCGCCTGCACCCGGTACTCGGCGGCGGGCGCGACGGGTGCCGGAGATGCGGCGGACGGCTCCGCCGGCGGCGCCTGCGGGGACGTCGGTTCCGCCTCCGCCGACGCAGCGGGAGGCGACGCCTCCGCGGGGGCGGGAGATTCCGGTGCGGAGGCGGCAGGCGCCGGAGCCGGCTGGACGGCGGATGGGCCCGCGCTGCGGGGCCGCAGAAGCGGAAGGCCTGCCGCGCCCAGGTAGCCACTGGCTGCGCCCAGGGCGAACGCCAGGAGGAGCGCCGCCGCGCGCGACCGGGGTCCGGGCCGGGCGGCGGGGACCTGACCGCCCATGGCCTGGTAGACCTCGTGGATCAGGCGCTCGGCGGTGGCGCGGTCCGGCCAGCCGGCGCCCACTTCCTCGGGCACCTGGATGGTGATGCTGAACTTGCGCCCCGATCCCGCCTTCCCGCGCTCGGCCACGGTGCCCTCCCGGAATTCGCTGAAACTGCCATCAAACCTCCCGCACGACGGTCTTACCCGCCGGGCGGAGGTTTAGACTTCCCGTCGGCGGCGTCCAGGTCCCGCAGAGCCGGCCACCTCCAGGCGGCCACCCCCAGCAGGACGGAGAGGGCGCTAGCCCCCACCACCCCGCCGGCCACGCCGGCCCGCGACACCATCCACCCGCCCAGCGCGGCGCCCAGGGGAACGCCCAGAGCCACCACCGCGGCGTACGCGGAGAACACCCGACCGCGCAGGTGGTCGGGTGTCGCCCTCTGGCGGGCGGTCAGCGCCAGGATGGGATAGGGAGCAAAGACCACGCCGCCAGAGGCCATCATCGCTGCCGCCGGGGATATGCCCCCGGCCCACGGGAGGGCCACGGTCAGGATGCCCCACAGGAGCGGGCTGGCGGCCAGCCCGGCCCACGATCGTCCCTCCCAGCGGATGGCACCGCACAGCAGGCCGCCGGCCATCCAGCCCGCCGCGAACGCCGACCACAGGGCGCCCAGCGCCCGCGGTCCGGAGCCCAGCACGTCCCGGACCAGCACGGGCAGGGCGACCTCCAGAGGCCCGTAGGCAAAATTGTACGCAAACGTGAGCGCCGTCAGCGACCGCAGGCCCCGGTGCCCGGCCAGGTAGGCGATGCCGGCGATCAGGTGGCGCCCGCCGCCGGAGTCGGCTGCCCGGGCATGGGCTGGCGAGGGAGGCAGCCGGAGGAAGATGATCGCGCCGGCCATCAGCAGGGCCCCCGCCACCTCCAGGGTCCGGGGAGCTCCCAGCCCCGACGCCAGCAGCCCTCCCGCGGCCGGCCCGGTCAGCGTGGCCATCTGGCTGGCCAGGTCCAGCAGCGCGTTGGCGGTGGTCAGGCGCTCGGGCCCCACATAGGCCGCGGCCAGCATCTCCGGGCCGAGAAGGGTGAACGCCGCCAGCAGGGCGTCGGCGCCCAGCAGGGCATAGATGCCCGGCAGGCTCACGGCATCGCCGGAGGCCAGGGTGCCGAGCAGCGCCAGGATCCCGGCCCGCAGGGCGCAGGTGCCCACCAGGACCGTCCGGCGGTCCACCCGGTCGAGGATGGGGCCGGCGACCAGGGCCCCGGCCGCCCGCACGAGGCCGCGGACGAGAAGCAGGACGCCCACGGCTTCGGCCGAGCGACCCCTCTGGAGGACCAGCCACACCCCGGCCAGGGCGGTGACCTCCACGCTCAGCCAGTCCACCAGTCTCCCGACGACCAGGACGGGATAGGTGCGGATGGACAGGACCTGACGATACGCCGCCCACGCCGCCGGACGAGGACGGCCGGCCGCCGGAGGGGCGCGATGCCACGGACTCAGAGGGGCCTCTCGAAGTACAGGTAGACGCGCTCGGTGCAGGCTCCCAGATGGCGGACGAAACCGGAGGCGGCCGCGTCCAGCGCCCAGTAGGTGGTCAGGGGAACCAGCCGGCGGTCCCTGGCCACGACGGCCACCTCGCGGGCCAGCGCGGTGCCCACCCCCCGCCGCCGGTGGGCCTCGCGCACGCCCACCGTCCAGCGACCCACCGGGCCGTCGGCGCGCAGCAGACCCATCCCCACCGGCACCGACTGCCGTTCCGCCAGCACCGCCCACACCTCGCCGCGCCCCGGATCTGCGGGCAGCGTCAGCGCCGGAAAGACGTCGTCGCGCAGCCGCGCGATGGCGCGGGCATCGTCGGCCGCCGCCCGGCGCACGGTGTACCCGGGAGGGGGATCCGCCGGCCCCCGATCCATCCCGCGGGCCACCACCAGCGCGCTGCTCAGGGTGAACCCGAACCGGTGAACCAGCGCCAGAGCCCACGCGTTGGCCTCCGCGCACCGCACCGTCAGCCGGTCCTGGCGCGCCCGCTGGAACATCTCCACCAGGAAGTCGAAGATGGACTGCAGCAGCGTCCGGGCCTCGCCGCCGCCCAGGTCGTGGGGGGGACGGACCAGCACCTCCTCGGCCAGCGCCTGGCGGGCGACCTGCCCGACGACGATCACGCCGGCGGGCCGGCGGTCGATGTCGATCAGGTGCACCGACTTTTCGGCCTGCAGCCACCAGAAGTCCTGCGGGCGCGCGGGGCCGTAGCGGTCCAGGCAGGCCGAGTACCCGCCGCGGTAGGCGTGGTCATACAGCTCCACCAGGACCGGGACGTCGTCGGGGGCAGCCGGACGGATCGCCACGCGCACGGCGCGCCTCCCCTACCGCTCCACCACGATGGGCGCATCGGCCCACAGCCGTTCCAGGTCGTACAGCGCCCGTGCCTCCGGCCCGAAGACGTGCACCACCACCGCTCCGAAGTCGAGCAGGATCCACCGGGCCCGGGCATGCCCCTCGCGTCCGAGGAGGGGGACGCCGGCCTCGGCCATGGCCTCCTCCACGGCTTCCGTGATGGCCCGGATCTGCACCGCCGTGTCGGCAGATCCGATCACGAAGTAATCGGCCACCGGGGTGAAGGCGCCGATCTCCAGGATGACCACGTCCGCGGCCTTCTTGGCCTCCATGGCGCTGGCGGCGCGCACCGCCAGCGCCCGCGGCGCGGTCACGGGGATGCGCCCCCCCGGCGGTACAGCCCGTGCTTGTGGATGTACACCTCCACCGGCTCCGGGACCAGGTAGCGGATGGGGCGCCCCCGGGCCACCCGCTGGCGGATGTCGGTGCTGGAGATGGCCAGGGCGGGAATCTCCATGACGTGGATGTTGGCCAGCTGGGTGCCGGTGACGTTGAACCGGCGGAGGTCATGGGCGTCGATGGGAAAGCCGGGACGGCTGGCGGCGATGAACTGGCACAGGGTCAGCAGTTCGGCGGCCCTCTCCCAGGCGCCGCGCACGATCTGCAGGATGGCGTCGGCCCCGGTGATGTAGAACAGGTCGGCGGCCGCGTAGGTCTCGCGCAACTGCCGGATGGTGTCGATGGTGTACGACGGCCCCGGGCGGTCGATCTCGATGCGGGAGACGGCAAAGTGCGGGTTCGTGGCCGTGGCCAGCAGGGTCATCCGATAGCGGTGCTCCGGGTCGCTCACGCCATCCAGGCGTTTGTGGGGCGGATAGCGGTTGGGCACGAACAGGACCCGGTCCAGGCGAAACTGGACCCGGGCCTCCTCTGCGGTCACCAGGTGTCCGTAGTGAATCGGGTCGAACGTCCCCCCCATCACGCCGACGGCCGCCACCGGTGTCCTCCGCCGCTAGCCGTGTCCGGCGGCCGCCCCCGCCGGCACCGCGGCGCGCAGCGCGTCGGCCACCGCCGCCATCAACGCGTCCACGCCCTCCCCGGTGGCCGCGGAGATGGGGAAGACCGGGTAGCCGAGGGCGGCGATCCGCTCCGCCACATCGCCCGCCCGCTCCCGGGCGGCGGGCAGGTCGATCTTGTTCAAGGCCACCAGCATGGGGCGGGACAGCAGGCTCTCGTCGTACAGCCGCAGTTCCCCGTTCACCTCCTCGAAGTCGGCCACCGGGTCGCGGTCCGCCGCCAGATCCACCACGTGCACCAGGACCCGGGTCCGGGAGATGTGCCGCAGGAAGGTATGGCCCAGCCCCGCCCCCCGGTGGGCCCCCTCGATGAGCCCGGGGATGTCGGCCAGGACGAAACTGCGGCCATCGGGCAGCCCCACCACGCCCAGGCAGGGCTCGGTGGTGGTGAACGGGTAGTCGGCAATCTTGGGCCGCGCGGCCGAGACGCGGCTGAGCAGGGTGGACTTGCCCGCGTTGGGTTTGCCCACCAGGCCGGCGTCGGCGAGCAGGCGCAGTTCCAGCTCCAGCCGGCGCTCTTCCCCCTTCTCGCCGGGTTCGGCATACCGGGGCGCGCGCCGGGTGGGCGTGGCAAAGCGGGCGTTGCCCCGCCCGCCCCGCCCTCCCCGGGCCACCACCACCTGCTGGCCGGGGCGGACGAGGTCGGCCAGGACGGCGCCGGTGTCCGCGTCCATCACCACGGTTCCCACGGGCACCGGGACGATCAGCGAGGCGCCCCGCCGACCGTGGCGGCGGCCCCCCTCGCCGTGACCGCCTCGTTCGGCGTGGTAGTGCTGGCGGTAGTGGAAGTCCAGCAGGGTGGACAGGCGCTCGTCGGCGACCAGGATCACGTCGCCCCCGTCACCTCCGTCGCCGCCGTCGGGACCGCCCTTGGGCACGAACTTCTCCCGGCGGAAGCTCACGCAGCCCCGGCCGCCGTCCCCGCCTTTGACATGGATGACCGCACGGTCGATGAACATCGGCGGGAGGCCCCGTGATGCCGGCGGCCACGGCGGGCCGCACAGCGCCGTGGCCGCAGGCGGGTCGAGATCCCGGTCAGGCGCCGACCGGGTACACGCTGACCCGGGACGTGTCTCCGGCGCGCTCCCAGGCCACGATCCCGTCAATGAGGGCAAACAGGGTGAAGTCCCGGCCCATGCCGACGTTGCGGCCGGGCCTGACGCGCGTCCCCCTCTGGCGCACCAGGATGCTCCCGGCCGTCACCCACTGCCCCGAAAAGCGCTTGATGCCCAGCCTCTTGCCGGCGCTGTCCCGCCCGTTGCGGGACGATCCCATGCCCTTCTTGTGCGCCATCGGAACACCTCCCCCCTACCGGCCGCCCGCCTCGATCCGATCGATGCGCAGCAGCGTGTAGGCCTGCCGGTGCCCCAGCCGTCGCCGGTAGTGGGACTTGGGTTTGTACTTGAGGACCAGGATCTTCCGGCTCCGGCCGTGCGCCATCACCGTGGCGGTGACGGTGGCGCCGGGGACCACCGGAGTGCCCACCCGCGTGCCACCCTCACCGCCGACCAGCAGGACCCGGTCAAAGGTCACCGTGGCGCCCGGGGTGAGGTCGAGGCGCTCGACCTGGACCATGGCCCCCTCGGCGACCCGATACTGCTTGCCTCCCGTTTCGATGATGGCGTACACGCCGGCCACCGGCATCCTCCTCCGAACCCGGCGTATTGTACCACAGCGTCCTGAGGTCAATCTACTCGATCTGCCCGCTCTACTCGATCTCCCCGATCGGCGCGATCTGCGCCATCTGCGCAATCCCCGCGACCTGCGCGGTCTACGGACTCTGCCGATCCAATCCTTTCCCTCTTCGTTCTTCCCTCTTCCCTTTTCCCTCTTTCAGCGCGCCAGCATCCGGCGCAGGCGTCCCAGCCACCCCTCCCGCGTCGAGGCGGCGGCGGTCGCCAGATCCTGCTCGTCGTCAGCCTCGCCGACGGCGACCACCTCCGCCGGGCCGAAGTCCAGCCACACGGCCTCGCGGCGGTCCTCCCGGGCCCGGAGCTCCAGCTCGTCCACCGACGCTCCCTCCAGAACCCGGACCCGCTCCACGTGCATCCCCGGGCGACCCCGCACCCGCAGCGTCCGGCCGAACCGCTGCTCCAGCGCCCGCAGCCAGGCGTCGCCGTCCCGGAACAGCAGCGCTTCCACGTCCGGATGCACTTCCATCAGCACCGCCGGCGCCCGCCCGGCCGCCAGCACCCGGCGCGCCTCGCGCCGCACCTTCAGCGCCATGGTCTCCACCGACAGGACGCGGCCGCGCCCCTCGCAGTAGGGGCACGGCATCCGCATCACCTCCTCCAGGTCCTGGTAGACCCGCTTGCGGGTGATCTCCACCAGCCCCAGGGCCGTCAGGTCGATGATGTGCATCTTGGAGCGGTCCCGCCGGACCGCCTCCTGCAGCGCCTGCATCACCTGGCGGCGGTGGTGCTCGTTCTCCATGTCGATGAAGTCCACCAGGATGATGCCGCCGATATCCCGGAGGGTGATCTGGCGCACCACCTCGTCCACCGCCTCCATGTTGGTGCGGAAGATGGTGCTGGCCAGGTCGGTCTTGCCCACGTACTTGCCCGAGTTGACGTCGATGACGGTGAGGGCCTCGGTGCGGTCCACCACGATGTAGCCGCCCGACCGCAGCCACACCTTGCGGCGCAGGGCCTTGTCCACCTCCCGCTCCACGCCCAGGGCCTCGAAGACGGGCTCCTCCCCCTGGTACAGCTGCAGGCGGGAGACCAGCTTGGGGGCGAACGACCGCACCAGATCGGCAATCCGCTGGTACTCCTCGGGGGAGTCGATGAGGAAGCGGCTCACCTCCTCGGTGAACAGGTCCCGCACGACCCGCCGGATCAGGCGCAGGTCCTGATAGACCAGCGCCGGCGCCCGGCTGCTGCGGGAGCGCTCCTCCACCGTGGACCATAGCTGCAGCAGGAACCGGATGTCATCGGCCAGCTCCTTCTCCGTGGCGCCCTCGGCGGCCGTGCGGACGATCACCCCCATCCCCGGCGGCCGCAGCCGGTCCGCCAGCTGGCGCAGTCGGCGGCGCTCCTGCTCGTTCTCGATGCGCCGGCTCACCCCCACGTAGTTGACGGTCGGCATCAGGACCAGGTAATAGGCCGGCAGGGCCAGGTAGGTGGTCACCCGGGCGCCCTTGGTCCCCATGGGCTCCTTGGTCACCTGCACCAGGATCTCCTGACCCACCCGCAGCCGCTCGGCGATGGCTCCCCGCCCGAAGGACTCCTCGACCTCCTCCCCCGCCAGGCGCTGGGACCGGATGTCGCCCACGTGCAGGAAGGCGTTGCGCTCCAGCCCGATATCCACGAACGCCGCCTCCATGCCCGGCAGGACGGCGGCGACCCGGCCCTTGTAGATGTTGCCGGCCAGAGGTTCCCCCCGCTCGATGTACAGGTTCACCAGCCGCCCGTCGTCCAGCACGGCCACCCGGGTTTCCTGCGGTTCGACGGTGGCGATGATCTCCTTGGCCATGTCTGTTCCCATCCCACTAGAAGAGGATTTTCTTGCGACGCATGCCGACGTTCAGGACCAGCCCCGTGAGGGCCCCGAACGCCACCAGGGCGCTGCCGCCGTGGCTGATGAACGGTAGCGGGATCCCGGTGATGGGCATCAGGCCCACCGTCATGCCCACATTGACGAACACGTGAAACGCCGTCAGGGCCACCGCGCCCACGGCCATCAGCATCCCGGTCCGGTCTTTGGCGGCAGCGGCGATGGCCGCCCCGCGCCACAGCCAGAGGGCGAACAACCCCACCAGGGCCACCGCGCCCACAAAGCCCAGCTCCTCGCCCACCACGGTGAAGATGAAGTCGGTGTGCTGCTCGGGGATGAAGTGCAGGAGGTTCTGGGTCCCCCGCAGCAACCCTTTGCCCCAGATCTGGCCGGATCCCACGGCGATCCGGGACTGGATGAGGGCATAGCCGGCGCCCAGCGGATCGGCGGCGGGATCCAGGAACGCCAGCAGCCGCTGACGCTGGTAGTCGTGCAGCATTCCCCACGCCACCGGCGCCAGCGCCGCCGCCCCCGCCCCCAGCCCCACCAGCACCCGCAGGGGCGCCCCGGCGACGAACAGCAGGGCTGCCAGGACGGCGCCGAGGGCGAGGGCGGTCCCCAGGTCGGGCTGGCGGGCGATGAGGGCCATGGGCACGGCGGCGTGCAGCAGGACAGAGACCACGGCCCGCCAGGACCCCACGTCCCGGTGGCTGTCGATGTGGCGGGCAAGGGTGATGACCAGCGTCACCTTGGCCAGTTCCGAGGGTTGGAATCCCGTCCACGACCCCACCGCCAGCCAGCGCTGGGCGCCGCCGCTGGAGCGGCCGGCCACCAGGACCAGGACCAGCAGCAGGACCGCGCCCGCCCACAGGGGGCGCCACAGGCGCGCCAGGGTGCGGTAGTCCACCGCCAGGACCGCCGCCAGGACCACGAGGCTGACGGCGATGTGCGCCAGGCGCATCCGGACCACGGACCCGGGATCGGCGGAGTTCTGCACGGCGCTGTACAGGATGACCGTGCCGGCGGCCATCAGGGCCAGCGTGACGGCCAGCAGCGGCCAGTCCACGTAGCGCAGCAGCCGCCGGCTCACGGCGAAGCCTCCGGCCGGGCCAGGGCCGCCTCCAGCACGGCGCGGGCGACCGGAGCCGCTGCGATGCCGCCCCGGAAGCCGTGCTCCACAAAGGCCACCACCACGACCTGCGGAGCCTCGGCGGGCGCGTAGCCGGCGAACCAGGCGTGGGGCCGGCCCCGCGGGTTTTCGGCGCTGCCGGTCTTGCCGGCCACCGCCACCCGGTTCAGGCGGGCGGCCACCCCGCTGCCCCGCTCCACCACCGCGCGCATCCCTTCCCGCAGCACGGCCAGCGTGGCCGGCCGCAGGGAGACCTGGCGCTGCAGCACGGGGGCCACCCGCTCGAGGCCGCGGTCGTGGTGGACGGCCAGCAGCACGTGAGGCTGCATCACGCGCCCTCCGGTGGCCAGCCCCGCCACCATCCGGGCCACCTGCACGGGGGTGACTGTCACCGCGCCCTGGCCGATGGACATGTTGACGGCGTCGCCGGGGTACCAGGGCTCTCCCACCAGGGCCTGCTTGGTGGCGGGGCTGGGGATGGTCCCCGCCACCTCTCCGGGCAGGTCGATGCCGGTAGGCTCGCCCAGGCCCAGGCGGAATGCGTACTCGGCCAGCGTCTCGCCGCCCAGGCGATACCCCAGGGTGTAGAAGACCACGTTGACCGAGTGGGCGATCCCGGTGATGAAGTCGATGCGCCCCCAGGCCCGGAGGTCTCCGAATGTCCACTGGCCCAGGCGGAAGTATCCGGGGGCGTCGAAGACGGTGCGGCGGCTGACGATTCCCCGCTCCAGGGCCGCGGTGGCCGTCACCAGCTTGAAGACCGATCCCGGTTCGTAGGTGGCGCTGATGGCCCGGTTCAGCAGCGGACGCCGCCTGTCGGACGTCAGTGCCAGCCAGCGCTCGGGGCTGATCCCCCGGGCGAACAGGTTGGGATCGAACGTCGGCATGCTGGCCAGCGCCAGGACCTCGCCCGTATCCGGGTCTAAGACCACCACCGCTCCCGCCTCCAGCCCGGTGGCCCGCAGGGCCTCCTCGGCGGCGGCCTGGATGTCCAGGTCGACGGTCAGGACGACGGCGCGGCCCGGGGAGGGCGGCTGCCGCGAGAGGACCCGCAACGGCCGGCCCAGGGCGTCCACCTCCATCCGCAGCCGCCCATCCACCCCCCGCAGCAGCGACTCGTACGCCTTCTCCACGCCCGCCTTGCCGATCAGGTCTCCGGGGCGGTAGCCCTCGGCGCGGCGCGCAGCCAGCTCGTCGCTGTCGATCTCTCCCACGTACCCCAGGAGGTGGGCGGCCCGCGTCCCGTGCAGGTAGTGGCGCACCGGGTCGGCGAGGATGATCACCCCGGGCAGATCCAGGCGGTTCTCCTCAATGCGCGCCACCACGGTGGGATCCACGTCCCGGGCGATCCGCACCGGCTCAAAGGGCCGCGCGCGGGCGGCCCGCAACCGGGCCTCGATCTGCGCGGCGGGCATGCCCAGCAGGGCCGCCAGGCGGCTCACCACCGTCGGAGGATCCCGCAGCTCCAGGGGCAGCACCGCCACCGTGAACGCCGGCCGGTTGGCCACCAGCGGCCGCCCCCGGCGGTCGTAGATGATCCCCCGGGGGGCGGCCAGCGTGTACTCCCGGATGCGGTTGTCCTCGGACTGGCGGAAATAGGCCGCGCCCTGGAGGACCTGGACCTGCCACAGGCGCACCAGCAGGATGCCCAGCAGAACGGCCACCACCGCCGAGAAGGCCTGCAGCCGCCGGGTCGGCGGCGGAGTGTCGACCACGTCTGTCCCCCGGATCTCGGACGGGGAAGGCAGGGTCAGCCGGCCCGGACCACCCACGCCTCCAGCGCCCGGATGCCGCGGAAGACCGCCGGGGCCAGCGCGGAGTTGAGGATCACCTGGGCCGCAATGCGGGCCAGCTCGACCGGCCAGGGCCCCAGGGCCAACCCGACGACCCCGGCCACGGCCAGCAGGATCACCTCGGAGACGACGGTTCCCGCAGCGGTGGCCACGGCCGGCAGCAGGGGATTGTCCACGTAGATGCTGCGTTCAAACAGCCCCGACCCGAACCCCACCACCAGCTTGGAGAGCCCGTACACCCCCAGGGGCCCTCCTCCCGACAGCAGGTCCTGGAGCAGGCCGGCCGCCGTGCCCACCACGGCTCCCCGTTCCGCTCCCTGCAGGACGCCGACCCCCACGGCCAGCGCCAGCAGAGGGTCCGGGGCCGCCCCGGCCACCCGCACCCGCGCCAGCCAGGCCGCCTGGACCACCCCCACCAGCGCCAGCGCGCCGGCGTAGGCCAGGACCCGCCTCACCGCGGCCGCTCACGCCCTCTGCGGAACCGTCCGTACACTCCTCCCCCTCCGCGCCGCCTCGGGTCTCAGGGCGGCACCAGAATCAACACCTCTTCCACCCGATCCAAAGCCGCTGCCGGTTCCACCTCCGCCTCCAGCAGCAGCTCGCCCTCCTGCCGCACCACCCGGCGGATCTGGCCGATCACCAGGCCCCGGGGAAAGACCCCGCCCAGCCCGGAGGTGACCACCAGATCGCCCGGGAGCACCTGGGACGCCCGGGAGAGGTAGCGCAGGTGCAGGACCCACTCCCCTCGCCCCTCCACCACGCCGAGGTCGCGGGTCCGCTGGACCAGCGCCCCCACGGCGCTGCGGGAGTCCGCCACCAGCAGCACCCGGGCTGCGGTCGGGGTGACTTCCATCACCCGGCCCACCACTCCCCGGGCGGTCACCACCGGCGCGTTGCGGCGCACGCCGTCGCGGCTGCCCCGGTCCACCACCACCGTCCCGTACCACCGCAGCGGGTCCCGGGCCACCACCCGGGCCGCCACGGCCCGGTGGGCCATCTGGTTCCGGAACCCCAGCAGATCTTCCAGCCGGCGGGCCGCCGCCGCCTGCTCCCGAAGGGCCGCCGCCTCCCGGGTGATCCGGTCCAGCTCCTCGCGCAGGCGGGCGTTCTCCGCCCGCACCCGGCCGATTCCCGTGTACAGGGCCCACAGCCGCGCCCCCCCATCGGCCACCCGGGCCAGACCCACCTGCACCGGCTGCAGCCCGCGCAGGACCAGCTCCCCCAGCGCGCCGACCTGGCGGCGGTCGGGCGCCCGCACCTGGGTGGTCAGCAGCGTCACCACCCCCACAAAGAGGACCACGAACACCGCCACGCGCCGACGGGCCGCAATCAGCTCGGTCATCGCGTCCTACAGCCTGCGCGACGTGATCAGCACCCGCTTGAACGTCTCGATCTCCTCCAGCGCCCGGCCGGTCCCCAGGACCACCGCCGAGAGGGGATCGTCGGTCAGCACCACCGGCATCCCGGTTTCCTCGCTGAGCAGGCGGTCGATGCCCCGCAGCAGCGCGCCGCCCCCGGCCAGAACGATTCCCCGATCCACGATGTCCGCCGCCAGTTCGGGGGGGGTCCGCTCCAGCGTCTGCTTGACCGCCTCCACGATCTGGGCCACCGGTTCCGCCAGCGCCTCCCGGGCCTCCGCGCTGGTCATGCGGACCGTGCGCGGCAGACCGCTGACCAGGTCGCGCCCGCGCACCTCCATGGTCTGCTCCTCTTTCATCGGGTACGCCGACCCGATGGCGATCTTGATCTCCTCGGCGGTGCGCTCCCCGATCAACAGGTTATAGGCGCGGCGGCAGTACTGGATGATGGCCTCGTCCATCTCGTCGCCGCCCACCCGGATGGATTTGCTGGTCACGATCCCGCCCAGGGCGATCACGGCCACCTCGGTGGTGCCCCCGCCGATGTCCACCACCATGCTGCCCACCGGCTCGGAGATGGGCAGACCCGCGCCGATGGCCGCGGCCATGGGCTCCTCGATCAGGTAGGCCTCCCGGGCCCCCGCCTGCTCGGTGGCATCGATGACCGCCCGCCGCTCCACCCCCGTGACTCCCGACGGGATGCCCACGATCACCCGGGGACGCAGCAGGGTCCGGTTGCGCAGGCCCTTGCGGATGAAGTAGGCCAGCATCGCAGCGGTGGTGTCGAAGTCGGCGATGACCCCGTCCCGCAGCGGGCGGGTGGCGACGATCTGGCCGGGCGTGCGGCCGATCATCCGCTTGGCTTCCTCCCCCACCGCGACGATCTGACCATCGTCGGCGCGCTTGGCCACCACCGACGGCTCCCGCAGGACGATGCCCTCCCCGCGGACGAAAATCAGCGTGTTGGCGGTCCCCAGATCCACCCCCATATCCCGGCTCAACCGGCTCAGAAAGCTCACCGTGCGCCCTCCCCCGCGATTCTGTGCGAGTGAACTCCTGCCCCGCCGGACCGCGCGCTAGGCCCTCCCGGGTGGTCGTCCCCGTCCGGAACCCTGCCGCGCCCCGGACCCCCGTCCCCCCGGCGCGCGGGGATGCTAGGGGAATCCCAGCTGCCGCTCCCGCAGGCTGCAGTAGTCCCGCTCGCCGACGATGATGTGGTCCAGCACCTCGATTCCCACCAGGCGCCCCGCCGCCCGCAGCTGCTCGGTGATCAGGACATCGTCCCGACTGGGCTCCGGGTGGCCGGAGGGATGGTTGTGCACGACGATCACGGCGGCGGCCGACCGCCGGATGGCTTCCTTGAATACCTCCCGCGGGTGGACGGGCGCCGACTGCAACCCGCCCACCGAGACATCCACCACGTCCAGCACCTCGTGGCGCGTGTTGAGGAGGATGGCCCGGAAGTGCTCCCGGTCCAGTAAGCGCATGGACGCGCACAGCGCCGCCGCGTCGGCCGCGCACCGGATCGCCCGGCGCAGCGGCGGGGGCTCGACCAGGCGCCTGCCCAGCTCCAGGGCCGCCAGGACCCGCGCCGCCTGGTGTTCGCCCACGCCCGGCACCCGCGCCAGCTCGGCGGCCGACGCCCTCCCCAGAGCCGCAGCCGACCCGAACCGGCGCAGCAGGGCCGTGCCCACATCCAGGGCCGTATGTCCCCGCACCCCGGTGCCGATCACCACGGCCAGCAGTTCGGCGGTCGACAGGGCGGCGGCACCGCTGGCGCGCAGCCGCTCGCGAGGCCTGAGTTCTGCCGGGAGGTCTTTGATCGTCAGGCGGCCCGCCTCTGGCATCCCCTGCTCCGCGCCGCCCCCGCGGGGCGGCCGGGGTCAGGCCGCCGGGCGGTCACGCCGCCGGGGGAAGGCGGCGGGGGAGGAGGAACCCGCTGCACCGCCCGCGGCCGGACCGGTTCTGAGTCCGCGCTCCCCGCGCAGCGCCCCAAGTATAGCAACCGACCTGCGGGGATTCAACGCGCGCCGGGTGACCCGGTCCGGCCAGCGGCCCCCGACCGGACGGGCTACTGGAGCAGGCGGAAGATCCAGATGGCCAGCAGGATGCCCACCACCGTGGCCAGATTGAGCCGGACGGTGAACCCCCCGGTGAGGGTCAGGATGCGCAGGTCCAGGGTG
The DNA here is from genome assembly GCA_031081675.1 of Armatimonadota bacterium. Taxonomy (NCBI): domain Bacteria; kingdom Bacillati; phylum Armatimonadota; species Armatimonadota bacterium. The sequence continues at coordinate 67,745 of JAVHLZ010000004.1, read as the reverse complement.
AGGGGAGGGTCCAGGCCAGCCCGGATGTCGCGGCTGAGCAGGTCCAGGACGGGATAGGCGGAGGTGGCCTCGGCGATGACGCTGCCCAGCAGCGCGCCGGCCACCACCACAACCACCAGCATCCACCAGGGGGTGCGCGCGCGGCGGGCCACTCCGGATACCCGTGGGGGAGCCTATCGCCCGGGACTCAACGACTCCCGGGGCGCCGGGCGGGGGGCGAACACCCGGGCCACCCATATGCTGACCTCGTAGAGCAGGTACGTGGGCAGGGCCATCAGCAGCTGGGAGGCCACATCCCCCCCGGGGGTCAGCGCCGCCGAGGCCACGACGATGGCCAGCAGGGCGTAGCGGCGGCCGGCCGCCAGCGCCGCGGGGGTCACCACGCCCAGGCGGGCCAGGAACAGGATGACGACCGGCAGCTCGAACAGGACGCCGAACGCCAGGACGAAGGCGGTGGCAAAGGAGGTGTAGGCGCCCACCGAGATCATCGGCACCAGGGACTCGGTCTGGTAGCTGAGCAGAAACCGCACGCCCACCGGCAGGATCACCCAGAACGCGAACGCCGCCCCGGCGACAAACAGTCCCAGGGCCGGCGGCAGCAGCCCCAGGGCGTACCGCCGCTCGGTGGGCGTCAGCCCCACCGAGACAAACCGCCACAGCTGGTACAGCACCACCGGCAGGCTGAGGAAGGCCCCCGACAGCGCGGCCACTTTCAGGCGGACGAAGAACGCCTCGGTGGGAGCCAGGAACACCACGCGCCCGACGGGCCGGATCAGAATGGCCAGGATGCGCTCGACAAACAACAGGCTGAGTCCCGTGGCGGCGGCAAACGCGGCCAGGGAAATGAGGAGCCGCAGGCGCAGCTCCTCCAGGTGCTCGACGATGGTCATCGGGCGGTCTTCCACGCCGACTCCTCACCGCCGCTCAGGTGTTCTTCTTGTCGGATGCCGTCGCCCGGTCGATCTCGTTCTCGGCGTCCCGGACCGCGCTGCGGAACTCGCGGATCGCCTTCCCCAGCGCGCCGCCGATGCCGGCCAGCCGGGAGGGACCGAACACGAGCAGCGCGATCACCAGGATGACGATCAGCTCCGTCCACCCGATGTTGGGCATGGGCCACCTCCGCCCCGATTATACACCCCGCGTGCGCGCGCGGCCGGATCGCTCCCGCCACCCCGCCCACGCCCCGGCCAGCAGGCCGGCCAGGATGGCCGCGCCCACCGGCAGCCAGCGCCCCGCCGCCCACCGGCGCCGGATGGCGGCCAGATCGGCGGCGATCTGTTCCCGGGCGCGGGCGACGCGGGCCTCCTCCCCGGCGCGGGTCATGGGCGGCGCTCCAGCGTCCGACGGATCGCCCGCCAGTCTTCGCGCAGGTCCTGCAGCAGCGTCAGCCGCCGCCGTCGCAGGCGCCCCCGGGCCACCGCCGCCAGGACGACGATCACCACCGCCATCGCCGCCAGGACGACGGCGGTGGCCAGCCACGGGGGAAGGACCTCAGCCAGCACCAGGATGAGGACGGCGACGGCCACCGGCACCATCAGCAGCAGCAGGGCCAGGGCGATGGCCAGCAAGACCGCCGCGGCGGCGAGATCCCGCAGCCACGCCCGGGCCTCGGCCCGGGTCAGCCGCAGCCGGGCGTCCAGCAGGGCTCCGGCCTGCTGCAGCAGGCGGACCAGCAGGGTACTGAGCGGCTCCGGCCGCTCCGGCTCACGGTCCACGGGAGCCTCCTGTCCCGCCGTCAGGCGGGTGTTCCGCATCGCCCGCAAGCGCGAACCGGATGGCCTCGCGGAACGGACGCGGGGTGAGGCCGAACACGCGCTGCACCGGACCCGGATCGCCGACGTTGTCGAGGATCAGCGCCTCGAATTCGTCCGGCGTGATGGGCGGAGAGGGGAGGCGGGCCATCTCCCGCACCAGGGCCCGGGCAGCCCGCAGGGGGATGTGGACCTTCCACCGCCGCACCCCCAGCGCGCTCATCACCTCGTCCAGGATCGCATCGTAGGTCAGTGTGTCCGGCCCCACCACGTCGAAGGTCTGCCCGACCGCCGCGGGGTGGTCCAGCGCCCGCCCCACCAGGTCCACCACATCCCGCACGTCCACGGGCATCGACCGGTACTGGCCCGATCCCAGGACCGGCACCGCCGGGGTGACCGATGCCAGCGCCGCCAGCGGCCGGAATGGCACCCCCAGCAGCCACAAAGGATACCAGGCGCCCAGGCGGACGACCGCCGCGAACTGGCGGGCAGCCCCTCCCCCGGGACCGATGATGAACGACGGGCGGAAGATGACCCACGGGATGCCGCTGCGGCGCAGCTCCTCCTCCCCCGCCCACTTGGACTGCAGGTAGCGCGGGGCCCGGGGGCCGGCGCCCAGCGCGCTCAGGTGCACCACCCGCCCCACGCCTCCCGCCCGCGCCGCCGCCGCCACCTCCCGCACGCCGCGCCGGTTGATCAGGTCGAAGGTGGCGCCTACCCGCTCCCGGATGATGGCCACCAGGTGCACGACGGCGCGGCAACCGGCCAGGGCCCGCTCCAGCGCCGCCAGGTCGCCCACGTCGGCCTCCGCCACCTCGCATCCCCACCGGCGCAGGGTCGCCACCCGCTCCACCCGGCGGGTGCCGGGCCGCACCACCGCCCGCACCGGTACCCCCGCGTCATGCAGGCCCCGGACCACGTGCATGCCCACGAATCCCGTGGCGCCGGTGACCGCCACCGGACCCGCGGCGTGGGGCTGAGCGGACATCGCGGGTCAGTGCGACCTCACCACGACGAACTCGGTGAGGGCCAGCAGGCTCTCTTTGGCCGGACCGGGAGGCAGCGGGGCCAGGGCCTGAGCCGCCTGGCGGGAGTACCGGCCGGCCACGTCCAGGGCGTACTCGATGCCGCCGTAGCGCTGCAACAGCCGCCGGACGTCCTCCCGGGCCCCGTCTCCCAGGGGACCGTGCAGCAGGCGCAGCAGGTGATCCCGGTCCTGGGGGGTGGCCTGCCGGAGGGTGCGGATGAGGGGGAGGGTCACCTTCCCGGTCTGGATGTCGCTGTAGACCGGTTTGCCCAGGGCCGCCTCCCGCCCGGTGAGATCCAGGGTGTCGTCGGTAATCTGGAAGGCCATGCCCCAGTGCAGGCCGAACATGCCCAGCCGCTCCGCGGCGGGACGGTTGCCGGCCAGCAACCCTCCCGCCCGGCAGGCCGCCGCGAACAGGTGTGCCGTCTTGCCGGCGATGATCTGGAAGTACACGCCTTCGTCGTCGTGGGGCTCGTGGCCGTACTTGACCTGCAGGATCTCCGCCTGGCTCATGCGCACCGTAGCCACGGCCAGCGTGGGGGCCACGTCGGGATGGCGGATGCGGCTGAGCAGGTGGAAGGCCTTGCTGAACAGGTAATCCCCCAGCAGCACGGCGATCTGGTTGCCCCACTGCACGTTGACGGTCGCCACCCCCCGGCGCACGGCGGCGTCGTCGATGACATCGTCGTGGATCAACGAGGCGATGTGGATGAGCTCCACCGCCGCCGCCAGCCACAGGCGCGCCTCTCCGGCTCCGCCGCTGGCCTGGGCGGACAGACAGACCAGGGCGGGGCGGATCATCTTGCCCCGGGTGCTCAGCACGTGGCGCACCAGGTCCCCGATGAAGGGATCGTCGGCCTGCAGCTCCTGTTCCAGCAACCGCTGCAGGCTGTCCAGGTCGTCCCGGACCGGGGCGTAGATGGCCGACAGATCCATGGCGCCCGCCCTCTCGCGGCGGGGCGACGGGCTCGTCAGGGAGCGACGGTGATGGTCGTCTTCATGCCGGCCTCCAGGTGGCCGGGGAGGTTGCAGACCACCTCATACGTCCCCGGCCGCAGGTCCACGGTCACCTGCCGGGACCCGCCGGGGGGGATGGCGTCCACTTCCACGCCCAGCCCCTGGATGACGAAGTTGTGCTCGATGGTGCCCTCGTTCCTGATGACCAGGGTGGCCTTCCCGGCCTTGAGGGGGGTGCCGGGAAACCGGATGGCCCACTCGGTCTCGGTGACGGTGATGGCTCCCTCCGCCGGCGCCGCCGGCTGCCCGCCCCGGGGACCACCGCCCCCGCAGCCCGCGACGATCACCGCCACGCCGGCCAGCACCGCCCACCGCCCCATCCTCCTGCCCATGCGCTCCCTCCTTGTCTGGACACGGACTCTGGCGTGCGGAAAACCGTCACCAGAATAGCAGAGGGACTCCGCCACCGCCAGCAGCGCCGCCGGAATCCCGGGCCACCCGAGGGCGGCCTACGCCTCGGCCACCAGCCCGAAGGACGCGATGAACGTCAGCAGCAGGAACCAGAACAGGTAGAACAACAGGTACAGCAGGTGCACCCGCAGCGGCGCCCGGCTCACGTCCCCTCCCCCTCCGGCGCGCCGGCCGGTTGCGCCACCGCCGGGCGGCCCGGCCGGGCCGGAGCCGGCAGCGCGGCCACCCGGTCCGCGAAGGCGCGCACCGCCTCCAGGAACGCCCGCCCGTCGTGCAGCCCGTGGGCCAGCATGGCCACCCGGGCGGGGTCGATCTTGCGGCGCTGCAGCCGGCGCTGCAGCTGGTCGATCCGATCCCGCATCAGGAAGTTGCCCTCGCGGTTCAGGCAGTCCCCGTACGGACACCCGGTGACGAAGGCGCCGGCGGCGCCCCGGACGAGGGCCTCCTCCAGCCACGCGGGGCGCACGAAACCCGAGCAGGGGACGCGGATGATCCGCACCCCGGGCAGATCCCGCAGCCGGCCGCCGTCCACCAGGGGCCGGAGGTCCACGCTCCAGTCGCACACAAACCCCACGATCCGGGGCTCGCTCATGCCGACACCGCCTCCGCCACCTGCGCCAGCACGTCCCGCTCCAGGAGCCGGGGCAGCTCCAGCGCCTCAAAGGGGCACGCGCCGATGCAGATCCCGCATTCCACGCACCGGGACTCCACCACCACCGCCAGCAGGGTGCGGTTCGCCGCCGCCTTGGTCAGCCCCGGGGCGGGAGACGGCACCATGACGATGGCGTTGTAGGGACAGTCGTAGTAGCACAGCTCGCATCCGGTGCAGTTGCCGTCGATCACCTGGGCCACGCCGGCGTGGCGCACCCCCATGGCCGCGGGGTGCTCTCGCCGGCTGAGGTACGGGATGGCCAGGCCGGCGGTGAACAGGACCACCCCCAGGGCCACGACCCCGCGGGGCGGCAGCCAGTTCAGCAGCCAGAACGGCCACAGGAAGAAGACATCCAGGGCGAACCGGGTGGGCCGCGCGGCCGGCGCCGCCGGCGGGATGGCCTCGGCGCCCACGGGAATCAGGCCCGCCAGCAGGAAGACCAGCCCCACGCAGAACAGCACCCACATCGCCGGCGGCCAGATCTTGGGGTGGCGCAGCCGCAGGTAGTGCCACCACAGCAGCAGGTACAGGGCCGAGGCGGGCCCGATGTGCAGGAACAGCATCCGCACCAGGGTGGCATCGCTGACCCCGCGCCCCCCCAAGAACAGCTCGGCCAGCGCGCCGCCCACCCCGGGGATGCTGCGCAGCAGGCGCGCGAACAGCGCGGTCAGGACCTGGGCCCGCTCATCCCACACCAGCTGGTAGCCGGTGACCCCGATGAAGCCCCCGAACAGCAGCAGGATCATCCCCGAGATCCACGGGTTATCCCGGGAGAACAGGTAGCGGTCGGTGAACCAGTTGCGGAACAGGTGCAGCAGGATGGCCACCACGAAGGCGTCGGCGGCGTAGCGGTGCACCCCCCGCAGCAGCCCCCCGTAGGGGACCGCCTGGGTCAGGTAGCGCACCGAGGCGAACGCGCCCTCCAGGCTGGCCTCGTAGTAGAAGAACAGGAAGATACCCGAGAGGACCAGGACCAGCAGGAAGAGGTTGGCCAGGCCGCCGGTGTAGTACAGCGGGTTGTAGTCGGTGGGCACGATCCGGTGGATCCACGTGTCCACCCGCAGGGTGGCCCGCAACAGCGCGGTCATCACCCGCCCGTAGCGGCTGGGCCGCACGTCCGCGACGCTCACCGCTCAGCCCTCCGGGGCCCGATCAGGCCCATCCGACGCAGCAGCAGCACGATGCCCGCGTACGCGATCAGCAGCACGCCCACCAGGGCGCCGCCCAGGTACCACCGGTCGGTGGCTTCCCCGTAGACGATGCCGGCCGCGGCCGCCACGGCCACGGCGCTGAGGGCGATGATGCCGGTCAGATGCGCGTTCCGCATCCCGTCCCCTCCGCATTCACGCCCATCCCTCCCCGACGCCAGGGGCTCCCACCGGGGTCCTACCGGCCGGCCAGGAAGCGCTCATACAGGCCGATGCGCCGGCGGACCCTGCCCGCCGCGCGGTCCGCCGCGTACACCCAGAACCCCAGGTACAGAAACGCCGCCGCGAAGACCAGCGCGTACCCCGCCACCCGGGCCAGGGCGCCCGGGGTGGGGGCGGCCCACGCCGCCTGCACCGCCGCCCACCCCGCCGACAGGGCCGCCAGGGCCGCCACGAACGCCACCGCGATGGACAGCAGCCGCATCGGCCTACCCGCGGGCGGGCGCCCGGGCTGGCGCAGCGGGGGCCGCCGCCCGGCGGCGGCGGTACCGGATCTCCCACGCCAGGCCCAGGCTCAGAACCGCCAGCGTCACCAGCATGATGATGAACGGATCCCGCTCGATCACCGCGATGTTGAACAGGATCAGCGCCGTGAACACCAGGAAGTAGGTGAGCGCCAGCACGCCCACCACGAAGAAGAACGGCCGCTCCAGGGGCCGGCGGCCCCGGCTGCGGTCCAGAAAGGGCACCAGCATGCCGAAGCCGATGAGCAGCCCGGGGCCCAGCCCCGCCCACAACGGCGGCGTATACTTCACGTACTGGTACAGGGCCAGGAAGTACCAGTCCGACAGGATGGGCAGGGGCGTCCGCGTGGGATCGGCCCGCCGGCCGCTTTCGGCTGGCAGGAGGAGGGAGATGACCACCAGCATGACCAGGAACACCGCCAGGGGCGTCAGCGACATGTTGATGCGCTTGCGGCGGGTGCGGAAGAACAGCACCTCCACCAGGACCAGCAGGACCAGGGAGATGCCGAAGTGGATGGCGTAAAACCGGGTGATGGTGGCCTGGCCGATGGCCGGCCCGCCCAGGAACAGGTAGGCGATCATCGAGCCGAACTTCAACTGGCCCAGGACCGGGATCTCGTCGAAGTACACCGGGACCGTCAGGACTACCTTGGCGGCCCAGAAGGCCCGCTGGTTCCAGATGAGCAGGTAGCCGGTGATCCCGGAGATCATGGCCAGGATCAATCCGGCAAAGGCCAGCATCCACGACAGCTCGCCCGGCTTCTTGTACTCTCCCAGGAAGTACATGCGGTACAGGCGCAGGAAGATGACGGTGATGAGGGCGTCGGCGCCGTACTTGTGCAGGCCGCGGATCAGCCCGCCCAGGACCACCGGGCGCCCGAACACGGTCAGGCCGGTGCGGCCGATCTCGTTCTGAATGCGCTCAATGGAGCTGTAGGCGCCCGTGGTGGTGGGCTCGTACCACAGCATCAGGACGACCCCGGTGACGACGGTGATGAGCCAGAAGTAGTACAGCATGGGCCCCAGGAGGTAGAAGGGATTGCCCTGCCGGGCCACCAGGGTCTCGTCGAACAGGTCCAGTTTCTCCCGGCGCTCTCGCAGCCAGTCGCGCACCGTCTCCCACATGGTCAGACCTCAGGCGATTCCCCCCGGCTCCACGTCGGTGATGACGATGTCCCCGCCCCGCACCTCAAACAGAAACGTGCGCGGGGGGCGCGGCGCCGGACCCGAGAGGACCCTCCCCGGGACCTGCGGGTCGGCCGGGTCGTAGATGCTCAGGTGGCAGGGACACCCCATCAGGGCGTGCCGGCGCTCGGGGGGCGGCACGTAGCCGCCGTAGCCGGCGGTGATCTCCCGGTAGTCGGGGACGTAGTTGAAGATGCAGCCCAGGTGCGGGCAGATCCGGGAAAACACCACCAGGTCGCTGTCGGTGACCCGGGGGGTCTTGCCGATGTCCCGGGCCCACGCCAGAGGGCCGCGGCCGGTGGCCGGATCGTACAGACGGATCTTCCGCGGCAGGCGGACCACCACCCCCGGCACGACGGCGGCTTTGAATCCCTGGGGCGTGTACTGGGGATACTTCTGGGTGAACACGAAGTACTTGAAGTCCCAGGGGCGGGCGACCTCCGACAGGGTGGCCGCCACGATGGCCTCGCCCTGGGGGGTGTCGTGCGCCGTGGGGGCGTAGATGCGGAACTTGTCCACGTTGGGCTTGAGCAGCCGCAGCAGCGGCGACACCAGCCCGGCCAGGGCGGCCAGCGCCGGAACGGTGGTCGCCAGGCGCAGGAACCGGCGCCGCTCCATCATCCGCGTCGGCGGGTTCTCCATACGATCATCCCACCCGTTGTGACCCCATCACTATAGCACGCACCCGCGCGCGCACCGCCCGGGCACCATACGCTGTGGCCCGACGGACGGGAGGGCGCGCTACCGGCGCAGCCCCGGATAGTCGTAGACGAACGTATAGATGTAGTTCACGAGGGCCCAGATCTCGTCCTCGGTGAGCTTCCCCCGGTAGGCGGGCATCTCTCCCCGTCCGTCCACGACCGCCTGGAACAGGTCGCTGGGCTTGCGCTGGGCCATCAGGTTGAAGTCGGTGAAGATCCCCGGGCCCTGTCCCCGGGCCCACGTCCACAGCCGCTGGCTCAGCCGCACGCCCTCCGGCCCCCGGCCGTCCCCCCGCACCCCGTGGCAGGACGCGCAGGTCAGGGCGCGCCCGCCCACCTCGATGGCCCGCGTCTCGTACAGCTCGCGTCCCCGCGCCACCTCCTCGGGCGTGGTGGCGAACGCCCACTCGAAGAAGATCACGTGCCAGCGCTCCGCGTCGGTCAGCCGGACGCCGAAGGACGTGGCGCCGTAGGCCGGGCGCGGGCCGAACGCCGGCATCGCCGTGTGCGGGCGCCCCCGGGTGACGGTCTCGTACATGCTGAACGGGCTGTTCAGGCGCATCGCCACCACGTTGCGGAAGTTGGCCGGGCGGCTGGGCAGCCGCTCGGGCTGCAGGCGGATCCCCACCAGGCGGGCCAGGTCGTGCAGCAGCGTCTTCTGCTCCGCCCGCAGACCCGCCGCCGCGGGCCCGTCGCCGCGTCCCTGAGGGCCGTGGCAGACGTCGCACCGCGCCCGGCTGAACACCTGGGCGCCCACCTCGGCCGAGGGACGGATGGGCTGGCCCCGGGCGTCCACGGGCAGCAGGGGTCGATCCGGCGGCGCCGGGGGCAGCTCCCGCGCCGCCTCCACGCCCGCCCGGGAGATGTCCACCGCGGGCTGGCAGCCGGCCAAAAAAAGAGCGCCGGCCACGACGATGGCGACGGCGACGATCCGACCCCCCATACGCCCGGGACAATTCTCCGACCGCGCGCGCTGTCCCTGCCGGGGCGTGGCGAAGTGGCCTTCCGCCGTCGCGCGGTGGAGCGGCAGGCGCCGGCGCCGCCGGGCGCGAACTGGACACGGCGAGTGTCCTCCCGCACACCGACAGGAGGACGAGGGGGCAGGGGTGTGGACGTCCCGGCCGTGCGCGCGGTGAACCTGGGACGGCGGTTCGGCCCGGTCTGGGCCGTGCGCCGCATCACCCTGACCGTGCCTGCCGGCCGGGTGCTGCTGGTCTCCGGTCCCAACGGGTCGGGCAAGACGACGCTGCTGCGCCTGCTGGCCACCGCCCTGCGACCCACGGCGGGCGGGGGCACCGTCTTCGGATGCGACCTGGTCAGGCAGGCGGACCGGGTGCGCCCGATGGTGGGGCTGGTGGGCGCCGCCTTCGGCGGTTACGAGCTGCTCACGGCCCGCGAGAATCTGGAGTTCGCAGCCGCCCTGTGGGGGCGCCCGCAGACGGACGTGGACGCCTGGCTGCGCCGGGTGGGTCTGGGTGCCGCCGCCGACCGGCTCGTCCGGACCTTCAGCCAGGGCATGAAGCGCCGGCTGGCGCTGGCGCGGGTCTGGTTGGGCCAGCCGCGGCTGCTGCTGCTGGACGAGCCCTACGCCGGGCTGGATCCCGAGGGGGCCGCGCTGGTCGCCGCCATGGTGGCGGAGGTCGTCGCCCGGGGAGGCAGTGCCGTGATCGCCACCCACGACCGCGACCGCGCCCGGGCGCTGGCGGATGCGGAACTGGTGCTGCAGGCCGGGGAGCCCGCCGCGCTCCGATCCCTGGCCCCCGGTGCGCCGGCGTTCGCCGCGCAGGGAGGCCGCCCGTGAGCGGGTGGACGCGGGCGGCGGCGGTGGCCCGCAAGGACCTGCGCGCGGAGTGGCGAGGACGAGCCGTCGCCCTCACCATGCTCCTGGCGGGCCTGCTGCTGGTGCTGGTCCTGGGCGTGGCGCTGGGGCCCGAACCCGCCCGCGCCGCCGCCGTGGTGTGGGTGTCGGCAGCGTGCGCGGCGGCGGTGGGCATCCCGCGGATCACCCAGGCCGAGGCTGACCAGCAGGCGCTGGAGGCGCTGCTGCTGTACCCGGGCCGGCGCGAGCACCTGTACTGGGGCAAAGCCGCCGCGCTCGCGGTCCTCCTGGGGGGTGTGGTGGCCGTCCTGCTGATCCTGGCTGCATTCCTGTTCGGGCTCCCCGTGGCCGCGCGCCTGCCGCAGCTGGCGGCGGTGGGCGGGGCCGGCGTGGCCGCCCTGGCGGCCCTGGGAACGCTGGTGGCCGGACTGCTGCTGCACGTGCGGGGGCGGGAGCTGCTGGCGCCCCTGCTGATGCTGCCCCTGGCCCTGCCGCCCGTGCTGGCCTGCATCCGGCTCACCGAGGCCGTCCTGGCGGGCGCGCCGGCAGGCGTGTGGCCGGGGGTGCTGGCCGGCAGCGTCGCGGTGTTCGTGCTGGCCTGTCCGATCCTGTTTGAGGCGGTGATGGACGAGGTATGACGGTGTCTGCCGTCCTGGGCGGTGCGGCCGTGTTGCTGCTGGGCGCCGCGGCCTATGCGGGCCTGGTGGCGTCGCCGCCGGACGCCTTTCAGGGCGACTACGTCCGCATCATGTACGTCCATGTGCCCACGGCCTGGGTGGCGTACCTGGCGGTGGGCGTCACCCTGGTCGGCGGGGTCCTGTACCTGTGGAGGCGTGAGGCGCGCTATGACGCCCTGACCCGCAGCGCCACCGAGCTGGCGGTCCTGTTCACGGGCCTCACGCTGGCCACCGGCTCGATCTGGGGGCGCCCCGTGTGGGGGGTGTGGTGGACGTGGGATGCGCGCCTGGTCACCACGGCCGTCCTGTTCCTGATCTACTGCAGCGCCCTGCTCGTGCGGGCGCTGGCCGACGATCCGCAGCGGGGAGCCCGGCTGGGCGCGGTGGTGGGCGTCCTCGGGGCGGCAGACGTCCCCCTCATCCACTACTCGGTGGTCTGGTTCCGGACCCTGCACCAGCCTCCGTCCATCACCCGTGGAGAGGTCGCCCTGGCGCCGCCGATGCTCCTGACGCTGCTGCTGAGCCTGCTGGCCTTCACCGTCCTGTTCGCCTACCTGCTGCTCCTGCGCGTGCGGGTGGCGCGCCGGGAAGAGTCCGAGGAGGCCGGATGACGCCGGCGGTGTGGATCGCCCTGGCCTACGGCGTGGTGGCGGCGGCGGTGGTGCTCTACGTGGTCCACCTGCGCCGGCGGCTGCGCCGCACCCGCCCCGGCAGGGGGGAGGAGACGCGGTGAGGCGCGCGCGCCTGATGCTGGCGGCGGCGGTGGTGGTCGGCGCCCTGGTCTACCTCGTCATCGGAGGGCTCCGCGGGGCGGTGGTCTACTACATCACCCCCGGCGAGCTGCTGGACCGGGGCCCGGACGCGGTGGGCCGGCCCCTGCGGCTGGGCGGCCAGGTGCAGCCGGGGTCGCGATCGTTTGATCCCCGAACCCTGGAGCTGCGCTTCGTGCTGACCGACGGCCGCGCCGCGGTCCCGGTCCTGTACCGGGGCGTGCCCCCCGACCTGTTCACCGAAGGCCAGGGGGCGGTCGTGGAGGGCATCTACGGGTCCGACGGCGTCTTCGTGGCCCGCTCGGTGATCGTCAAGCACTCGGAGCAGTACGCTCCCCCGTCTCCGTGATCGCGCTGGGAGGATGGATCAGCCTGGTGGCCGCGGCGGCCTGTGCGGTGGCCGGCCTGGCGGCGTGCGCCCGGCCGCGGGGCGGGCGGCGGGTCGTCCCGCTGGCGGCGGGCATGGCGGTGGCGGTCACCGGTGCGGTGGCGCTCCTGGAGTGGGCCCTGATCGGCGGGGACTTCAGCATCCGCTACGTGGCCGCCACCACCAACCGCACCACCCCGCTGGCGTTCCGGGTGGCGGCCCTGTGGGGGGCGCTGGAAGGGTCCCTGCTGCTGTGGACCTGGCTGCTGGCCGCCCTCACCGCAGGAGTGGCCGTCCGCACCCGCGCGCCAGCGCCCCGCCTGTGGCGCGGGACGGTGGGCGTGCTGCTGGGCCTGTGCGCGTTCTTCCTGCTCCTGCTGGTGGGGCCGGCCGATCCCTTTGCGCGGGTGCCGACGCCACCGGCCGACGGCACCGGACTGAACCCCCTGCTGCAGAACCACCCGCTGATGATCCTGCACCCTCCCCTGCTCTACCTGGGGTTTGTGGGCATGGCGGTACCCTATGCGTTTGCCCTCGCCTCCCTGCTGGCGGGCCGGGATGCCGAAGACTGGGTGGTCGTCAGCCGGCCCTGGACGCTGGGCGCGTGGACGGCGCTGACCGCCGGGCTGGTCCTGGGGGCCCGGTGGTCCTACGACGTCCTGGGATGGGGAGGCTACTGGGCGTGGGATCCGGTGGAGAACGCCGCCCTGCTGCCGTGGCTCACGGCCACCGCGCTGGTGCACTCGGCGATGGCCCAGGTCCGGCGGGGAGTGCTGCGGGCCTGGACGGTGGTCCTGGCTGCGGCGACGTTCTGGCTGACGCTGTTCGGCACGTTCGTCACCCGCAGCGGCGTGCTGGCCTCGGTGCACGCCTTCACCCAGTCGGCGATCGGGCCCGCGCTGCTCGCCGGCCTGGCGGCCGTCACCGTGGGGACGCTCGCCGCGCTGGCCTGGCGGGTGCCGGACGTGCGGGACGCCGGGAGCGTGGCGTCGGTGGCATCCCGCGACGCCCTGATGGTCTTCAACAACGCGCTCCTGCTGGCGATGGCCGCGACGGTGTTTGTGGGCACGGTGTTCCCGCTGGCGGTGGACGTGGCCACCGGGCAGAAGGTCACCGTGGGGCCGCCGTTTTTCAATCGCGCGATCACCCCCCTGGGGCTGGTGCTGCTGGCCCTGATGGGCGCCGGCACCGTCCTGCGCTGGGGACGGTCGTCCCCCGCAGACCTGCGCCGCCTGGCGCGAACCGGCGGCCTCGCCGCCGTCGCCGCTTCCGCCGCGGCGGCCGCCGGGTTGCGGGCGCCCGTCGCCGTCGTGGCGGTGGGGGCGGTGGCGTTCGTGGCCCTGGCCCAGCTGGACGAGCTGGCCCGCGGCGTGCGGGCCCTGCACCGGGGCGGACGGCCGGTTCCGGCGGCGATGGCCGAGCTGGTCCTCCGCCACCGGCACCGCTACGCCGGATACGTGGTCCATCTGGGGATGGCGGTGGTGGTGGCGGGCATTGTAGGCTCCCAGGCTGCTCGCCTGGAGGTGCACCGCGCGCTGCGGGTGGGCGAGGTGATCCGCGTGGGGCCGTACGCCCTGCGGGTGGACGAGCTGCGGGCGGGAACGTATCCGGACCGCCTGGTGGTGTGGGCCCCGGTGTCGGTGGCCGACGGCGGCACGGCCCTGGCCGCCTCCCGCGATCAGGCGCCGGCGGCGGTCCTGCGGCCGTCCCAGAACTTCTACCGCCACGCCCGGACCCCCGTCCCGACGCCCGGGGTGCGGTCCACCTGGCGGGAGGACCTGTACGTGGTACTGCTGGGATTCGACCCGGGCGCGCAGACGGTGGTCCTGCGGGTGGTGATCAGCCCGCTGGTGTCGTGGATCTGGGCCGGCGGGGCCATCATGATCGTCGGGGGAGGACTGGCCCTGTGGCCGCCGCGCCGCCCGTAGGGCGCCCCGACGAACACCTCCGGCCGGCGGGGTCGCCCCCGACCCGGCGGATCCGGTGGCCGTGGGTGGCGCTGGCCGTCGTGGTGGGCCTGCTGGCGGTGCTGGGGGCGGGGCTGCGCCGCGATCCCCGGCGGCTGCCGTCCCCCCTGGTCGGGCGTCCGGCCCCGGCATTCACCCTGCCGCTGTTCGACGGAGGCCTGCTGCGCTCCCAGAACCTGCGCGGGCGGGTGGTGGTGGTCAACTTCTGGGCATCCTGGTGCTACCCCGCCTGCTACGACGAAGCCCCGCACCTGCAGCGCGTGTGGGAGCGCTATCGGGACCGGGGCGTGGTGGTCGTGGGCATCAACATCCAGGACACCGAGGCCGCAGCCCGGGCCTTCCTGCGCCGCTTCGGGCAGACGTTTCCCGTGGGGATGGACCGCTCGGGGGCCATCGCCATCGACTTCGGCGTGGTCGGCGTGCCCGAAACCTACGTGATCGACCGGCAGGGACGGATCGTCTTCAAGCACGCGGGGGCGGTGACCGAGGACCTGCTGGCCCCGCGCATCGAGCCGCTGATCCCCGCCTCCGACCACCGCCCCCCGGGCACCGGCCGGCCCGGCGATCGGTAATGGTGCGGGCGGGGGGTGGTGGAGGAAGGTGTCAGGCATGACCATCGCAGGCCGCGGGAGCGGGGGTCTGGCGGCTCGGGCGAAGACGACGCTCGCGATCGCCGCCCTCCTGGGCAGCGTCGTCTCCGGGATGGCGCGAGCCCAGGATCTGGACGCGCGGGCGCAGGCGATCGCGGCGCGGCTGCGGTGCCCGGTGTGCCAGAACGAGAGCGTGGCCGACTCGCCGTCCGAGCTGGCCGCCCAGATGCGGGCCCTGATCCGGGACAGGCTGGCCCGGGGAGAGAGTGAGGAGCAGATCGTGGCCTACTTCGTGGACCGCTACGGCCCGTGGATCCTGCTGGAGCCTCCGCGGCGGGGCCTCCTGTGGGTGGTGTGGCTGACGCCTGCAGCGGCCCTGCTGGCGGGGACGGCGCTGGCAGCGGCGTACGTCCGCCGGTCGATGCGGCGCAGATCCGGGAACGCGCAGGAGCCCACACGCTGACCGGTCGCCCCACGCGCACAATTCTGGGGTCAGACGCCACACTGCGAAATTTTGGGGTCAGACCCCTAAAATTTTCGGGTCAGACTGTCGGGGTCAGGCTCCCGTCCTGGTGACCGTCACTGTCGGAGGGCAGACCCCTGTTGATGATCCACTGTTGGCGGATCGGGGGTGGGTTCCGTGGTCGGCGGCATCCGGGAGACCCACGCTACGGCCGGGACAGCAGGCCGTCCACCAGGGCGGCGACGTCGTCCACCGGGAAGTAGCAGTACGGATAGCCCCGGTGGGTCGCCGCCGCCAGCGCGGCCTCGGTGGCGGGCCGGTCCAGGTCCCGCAGCTGGCGGCTCAGGCGCTCCACCTGCTCGCCCAAAGCGCGGGACAGCTCGGCATTGATCTCCCGGATCCGGTGGGTGATCTGGCGTCGCTGACGCCGGGTGAGCGCCGCCGAGGACAGCGACGCCACCAGCGACCACTTCTCCTCGATCAACGCCCGCTGCTCGGGCGTCGGATCGTCCAGGACCCGGTCGGGGTTGTGCTGCAGGCGCATCAGGCGCTGGCGCAGTTCCCGGCGCCGGGCGCGCAGGTCGTCGGCCGCCAGGGGCAGGTGCAGGGTGGCGGTGGCCACCGCGTAGGCGGGAGGTGCCAGGCCCAGGTAGTCGGCGATCACGGCGTCCGTCACCCGGTCGTACCGCCCTCCGCCCACCCCGTGGAGGAACAGATCGGCCACCACCAGCCGCGTGAACAGGGTCAGGGTCAGCGCCCGGGGACGCAGCTCCAGTCCCTCCAGGGCCTGCGGGCCCGCCCCGGGGGACAGCTCGGCCACGTCCGCGTCCGCCGCCAGGACCAGGCGGTCCCGCCGCCGCCGCACGAACACCCGCAGGCGGCGGCCCGCGCGCAGCAGCCAGAACGGCGCTTCCACCCCCCGATCGTCGCGCTCCAGGTCCGGAAACGGCTGGGCTCGCGTGCGGACGCCGTGGCGCTCGCGGTAGGCCTGCAGCAGGCGGTTGTACACCGCGGCAAACCGGTCCGCGTCGCCCAGCAGGTGAAGCGCGTACCGCCGGAAGGCGTCGGTGCGGCTGAGGATGGAGACCGGGACCTCCAGGTAGCGCAGGCCTTCGTAGCGGTGGCGGGCCGCGGTGAAGAACGCGCCCAGGTCGCCCGCGCGCAGATCCACGGTCAGCTCGCGGAATCGGCGCAAGGCGGCCTGCGCCCTCTCCAGGGGCACCGCCTCCAGGTGCGCCTGGAGGCGGTCGAGGAACGCCGCCCACTGGTCCGGCGAGGGGGCCGGCAGCGCCTCGTAGGGCACCTCCGGCTCCGCGGCCACCAGCACCTCCCGCGCCAGGACCATGCCGGCCGGCCCGGACGCCGGCGCGTCGGCCCCGACCTCGCCGGCTTCATCGCTGTCCACCGGGATGCCCAACGTCAGGGCCCCGCGGTCCTGCAGCCGGGCGGCCAGGAGGTATTTGACCCACACGCCGGGGTGGAACAGGAAGGGCTGGTGACCGGTGACGACCAAGGGCGCCCGGCCGGGCGGGATGTCCGCGTCCAGGCCCAGCCCGCGGGTGTAGGCGGCGGCCGCCGCCAGGATCTCCTCCCGCGCCTGCGCCCGCAGCCGCCGAAGGGGGAGCCCGCCCAGGACCACGTCGGCGCGGTCCAGATCCGCGCCCACCTCGCGCGCCAGGGCCACCAGCCGCGCGGCCGGGGGAACGCACACCGCCTCCCCGGACCGGCGGGGGATGTCCACCTCCGCGGGGTGCTCGGGAAGGGGCCCTGCGCCGTCCCGGACCATCCCTCAGGCCAGCTGGTCCAGGCCCCGCAGGCCCAGCGGTTCCCGGCAGATGAACGGCTCACCGTATGCGCACCCGATCAGGTGGCCATAATAACGGTTGAGGTCCCGCAGGCGGTCCACAAAATCCTCCGCTCCCCGCTCGGGACCGAACTGGGAGGCGTAGGCCCGCACGGCGGCGAGCTTGCGGTCGATGACCGGGGAGATGTCCAGGATGAACGTCGGCTGCAGCGCCAGCCGGTAGTGGCTGGTCACGAAGTGGATGACCCGCGGCGGGTAGACCGGGTCGCCGGGAATGGTGGTGTGGGTGAGCTTGGCATAGAACCGCGCGGCCTCGGCCAGCGCGCAGGCGGCCACATGGTCGGGGTGGGCGTCGACCCAGTAGGGCACGAACAGGATGTCGGGCCGCACCCGGCGGATCACCTCGGCGACGGCGCGCCGGTGGGGGATCGAGTCCACCAGCTCCCGGTTGGGCAGGTCGAGAGTGATGCGGGAGACTCCCAGCAGTCCGGCCGCCGCGGCCGCTTCGGCCAGGCGCCGTTCGCGGGTGCCCACGGGCGTGGGCTCGCCGTCGGTGAGGTCGCACACGGTCACCTCGTGGCCCTGCGCCCGCAGGATCAGAACGGCCCCGCCCATGCCGATCTCCACGTCGTCGGGATGCGCCCCGATGGCCAGGATCCTCACGGCGTCCTCTCCCGCACCAGCGGGAGGCGGTCGGGCAGCCAGCGGGCCACCTCCGCCTCCAGCACCGACAGGTAATACGCGCGACGGGTGTCGGGATCATCCAGCCCGCCCCAGAACGTCCGGCGGGGGTTCTTGTAGATGCGGGCCACCGGCAGCTCCACCACCCGCAGGCCCCGGGCGGCGGCCTGCACCCACACCTGCAGGGGCATCCCGTAGCTGGGCTCGGTCAGCTCCAGCAGCCGCAGGGCCTCCCCCCGGTACGCCTTGAAGCCGCACCAGGCGTCGGTCAGCGGATAGCCGGTGATCGCCCGCAGCAGCGCCACGAACTCCCGGTTGATGCGGTAGCGGTCGGGGGGCGGAGGGTCGCCCGGCAGGGTCGGGTCCAGGTACCGGCTGCCCGAGACGATGTCGGCGCGCTCGAGGGCCGCCAGGAATGCGGGGATCTGCCGGGGCTCGTGCTGCTCGTCGCAGTCCAGGGTCACCGCGGCCTCGTAGCCTCCCTCGACGGCGCGGCGGAATCCCGAGATCAGCGAGGCTCCGTAGCCGCGGTTGACCTCGTGGCGGATCACCTCAACCGGATGGCGCCGCAGGATGTCCGGGGAGCGGTCGGTGGACCCGTCGTCCACCACCACCACGTCGCAGTCCGGCGCGCGGCGGCGCACCTCGGCCAGCACGCGGTCCAGGGTGGCCTCTTCGTTGTAGACAGGAATGATGACGAGCGCGCGGCGAATCCGGCCGGTCCCGACAGTCACTCACCCAGTATACGGACCGCCTCCGGCGGCGCGCAACCGGCCGGGCGTCAGGCCGGGGCGCGGCCGTAGGCGGCCATCACCTCCACCAGCACCCGGTCCAGGAAGGCGTCGATGCGGCGCAACGCCGCCACCTTCTCCTCCGCCGCCGCGGGCACCCGCGTCGCCACCGACTCGACGATGGCCTCCTTGAAGAACAGAAACGCCTGCGCCGCGTCCAGGGGAGACAGCCCGCGGGCCGCCACCTCCAGACCCAGGGCGCGGCCGGCGGCCTCGCCCTCCCGCAGCGCGCGGCCCTGGCGCCGGCCGCCAGCCAGGTAACCGGCCAGCGCCCCCATCAGGGTGCGGCAGATCTGCCGCAGGCGCTCCGCGCCCTCGGGTCCCACCTGCGCGTACCACATCTGGCGGCGGATCTGCCGGCGGGAGGAGCCGGGCAGCAGCCGCGCCGCCTGGGTCCCCACCACCTCCCGCAGGGACCGGCGCCGGCGCCGGCGGGCCAGGAATGCCTCCAGATCCTCGCGCCGGTATCGCCGGTGTCCGCCCGGGGTGCGGAAGGACGGCAGCTGGCCGGCGTCGGTCCACGCCCGCAGCGTGGACGGATCCACGCCCAGCAGCCGGCACGCCTCGCCGACCGTCAGCCACCGGGCGGCTTCGGCTTCCGCCGCAGCGGTCATGACGCCGCCCTCCCGGCCGCCGGCGCCGGGGCGGGTGAGGGGACGCGGACCGTGGCCAGCACGAACCCCGCGAACATCAGGACCGCCGCGGCCAGTTCGGCCAGGTACAGCACGTCGGCCAGCCCCAGCCGCACCAGGGTGCTGGCCGCGGCCAGGGACAGCGCGCCCGCCGCGATGAGGATATTGCCCACCACCTTCTGGGGGACGATCTCCTTGCGGTACAGCAGCCAGGCCGAGTACAGCGCTCCGCCCACCAGGGTCACGGTGCCGTAGATGTTGAACAGGGGCGTGATCCGCCGCACGGGCGCCCCCCGGGGCAGGATGCCGGGACGGACCTCCCCCGAGGGCGTGGTCGCCTCCCGATACTGCACGCTGAGGGGCTCGGCGGGCGTGAAGCGTGACGCGTCCAGCGGTGTGGTGAAGACCATGGAGGCGGCCGCGAGGCTCCCCGCGGCCAGGACACCCAGCAGCGCCCGGGCCACCGACTTCCGGCGGGCCAGCAGGAACACGGTCCCCTGCCCCAGCCAGGCAGCGTTGAGGATCGCGCCGTTGAGGTACCACAGGCGGAAGACCGTGGGATGCCAGGCCAGGGCCGAGTACGCCTCGGCGAAGCTGGCGATGCCGAACATGACCAGGCCCACCCCCCACAGCAGCAGGTGGGTTCCGCCCCGCTGCCGGTACCGGCGGAACACCAGCAGGGCGAAGACGGCGATCACGGCCGACGAGAGAAACGGCAGCATCTGCGTCGCAGTCATCCCGCGTCCCTCCCTCAGCGACCCGGATAGGGTACCACTCCCAGCAACACGGCCGCGGCCAGGACCAGCACCGCCACGGTGCCCGCCGCCAGGATCGCCAGGAGGAGGGCCACCGTCAACCGGTAGGCCCGGCTGCGGGTCACCGCCGGCCGCGCGACGCGCCACCGGTGGGACGAACCGCTCACGGCCCCGCCCGGTCGGCCTGCTTCGCCAGGACCCGGGCGGCCGCCTCCATTCCCTGACGGACGCAGTCCGGCAGCCCCACGCCCCGGTACGCCGCTCCGGCGACCGCCAGGCCGGGCAGGCGATCCAGATCCCGCTCGATGGCCGCCACCAGATCCAGGTGGCCGACCCGGTACTGGGGCAGCGCCTGCTCCCAGCGGTGGACCCGCACGAGGACCGGAGATCCCCGCAGGCCCAGCAGGGGCCGGGCTTCCTCCAGGACCGTGGCGGCCAGGGCGCCGTCGGCGACCCCCTCGGGAGGGGCGCCGACATAGAAGCGCAGCAGCGCGTGCCCGGGCGGCGCCCGGTGCGGCCACTTGGCGCTGGACCACGTGCACGCCGTGTGCAGCAGTCCCTCCCCCCGGGCCACCAGGTAGCCGTGCCCGTCGAGCGGGCGGCCGACCTGCTCGCGCGCCACGCCCACCGACACGACCGCAGCCGGGGCGTAGGGGATCGTCCGCAGCAACCCGGCGGTCTCGGGGGCCACCGTCTGCAGCAGCGCAGCCGCCTGAGGCGCGGGGGTGGCCACCACCACCGCGTCGGCAGAGACCGTCCTCCCGTCGGCCAGACGCACCCGGTACCCCGCGCCGGCGGCGTCCACCTCCAGCGCCGGGCACCCGGTGCGGACCGTGGTGCGGCGCAGGTCCGCCGCCAGGCGCCCCACCAGCTCGCCCACCCCGCCGGCGAGGGTGGCAAAGACCGACTCCCCCGCCGTCCCGGACAGGGTCCGCGCGGCGCGCAGCAGGCTGCCGTGGCGGCTCACCATCCGCCGGTACTGGGGCACGGTCGCCGCCAGGCTGAGGCGGTCAGGGTCGCCGCCGTAGATGGCGCCCAGCAGCGGCCCCACCAGCCGCTCCACTGCCGCCCGACCCAGCCGGCGCCGGAAGAATGCTCCCACCGACTCGTCGGCGCCGTCGGGGTGCGCGGGCACCAGGACCTCCAGCGCCATGCGGACCTTGTCCGTCCAGGAGAACAGGGAGCTTCCCGCCAGCGCCGCCAGGCTGCGGGGAACCAGCCCGGCCAGGTCGGCGGGCAGGGGGTGCAGGCGCCGCCGGTGCAGGACGTAGAGGCGCCGGGGAGGACGCGGGTGCACCAGCCGGTCGGACAGCTCCAGGGCGCGGCAGAGGTCCAGGGCCCAGGGCTTGACCGTGAGGAAGGAGTCGGGCCCCGCCTCCACCAGAAACCCTCCGACCCGCTCGGTCAGCACCTTTCCGCCCAGGCGGTCTGCGGACTCCACCAGCCAGGGCTCCACCGCCGCCCCCGCGCGCGCGGCGCGGTCCAGGGCCCAGGCGGCGGCGAGACCGGCGATGCCGCCGCCCACCACAACCACCCTCACCGGTCGCCCTCCTCCAGCCACGCGCCGACGATGTCTGCCAGGGCGGCCAGAAAATCCGGATCCGCGTTCGGCGAGCGGGTGCGCACCAGGCGCAGGCCCAGCTCGGCGGCCACCCGCGCGGCCTCGACGTCGATGTCGTACAGGATCTCCAGGTGGTCGGCGACAAACCCCACCGGGCAGACCACCACCGTCCGCCGGCCGGCCGCGTGCAGGCTGCGCAGGACGTCCAGCAGGTCGGGGCCCATCCATTCCTCGCCGGTGGGACTGGCGCTCTGGTAAGCCAGCGTCCACTCCTCCACGCCGGCCTGTTCGGCCACCAGGGCGCAGGTGCGGGCCAGCTGCTCGGGGTACGGGTCGTTCCAGGACAGGATGCGTGCGGGCAGGCTGTGGGCCGTGAAGACCACCGGCGCCTGGGGCAGGTCACGGCGAGCCTCCCCGACCCGCGCGGCCACCGCCGCCACAAATCCCGGGTGGTCGTGCCAGTCCGGGATGCCGCGCAGCGCGATCCCGGCCCGGCCGGCCGCCGCCGCGGCCTCCTCCAGGTAGACGCCGACGCTGAGGCGCGAGTACTGGGGAGCCAGGACCAGCCCCACAGCCCGGCGCACACCCTGGGCGGCCATCTGCGCCACCACATCGGCGATGAACGGGCTCGCGTGCTTGTAGCCCACGTACGGCCGGACCGGCCACCCCCGCGCGCGCAGGAGGGCGGCCACCCCGTCGGCCTGGCGGCGGGTGATCTCGTCCAGGGGAGAGCGACCTCCGATGCGGCGGTAGCGGTCCTGCAGGTGACGCACCTGCTCCGCCGATGGACGGCGGCCCCCGCGGATGTGGGCGAGGTAGGCCTCCACGTCGTCGAGGCTGCGCGGGGTCCCGTAGGCCATCAGCAGCAGGCCGGTCATGCCCGCACCTCCGCCGACGCCGTCTGCTCGTGGACAAACTCCGCCAGCCGCCGCAAGTGCTCGGGCGGCGTCTGGGGGAGGACGCCGTGGCCCAGGTTGAAGATGTGGCCCGGCCGTCCGGCGGCGTCGTCCAGGACGGCGCGCGCCGCCCGCTCCATGGCCGCCGGGTCGTCCACCGCCGCGGCGGGATCCAGGTTGCCCTGGATGGCGCGGGGACCGATGCGGGCCCACGCGTCAGCCAGCCGCACCCGCCAGTCCACGCCGATCACGTCCCCGCCGCAGGCCGCCATCGCCTCCAGCAACCCGGCGGTGCCGGTCCCGAAGTGGATGGATGGCACGCCCGCCGCCCGCAGCGCGTCGAAGATCCGACCCATGAACGGGGCGACGGCCCGCGCGTAGTCGTGGGGGGACAGGCAGCCCGCCCAGCTGTCGAAGACCTGAACGGCGTGGGCGCCGGCGGCGACCTGGGCGCGCAGGTAGGCGATGGTGGCGTCGGTCAGGCGCGCCATCAGCGCCTGCCAGAGGGCCGGGTCCCGGTGCAGCAGGCGGCGGGTCTCGGGGAAGTCCCGGCTGGGACCTCCGTCCACGAGGTAGCAGGCCAGGGTGAACGGCCCGCCGGCAAACCCGATCACCGGGACCGGGCAGGCCCGGCTGGCCAGGCGCAATCCCTCCAGGACGCCGGAGGTCTCCGGATCGGGCGCCCACGGCCGCAGCGCCTCCACGGCGCTGGCGGTGCGCACCGGCGCGGCCACCACCGGCCCCCGGCCTTCGCAGACGTCCACCGCCACCCCCAGGCTCCGCAGCGGGAGGATGATGTCCGCAAAGACGATGGCCGCGTCCACGCCCAGCTGTTCCACCGGGCGGACGGTGACCTCCGCCACCAGGTCGGGGCGGCGGAAGATCTCCTCCAGAGACAGCCGCCGGCGCAGCGCGCGGTACTCGGGCTGGCTGCGCCCTGCCTGACGCATGAACCACACCGGCGTGCAGTCGGTCGGCTCGCGGCGGCACGCGCGCAGGAAGCGGTCGGTCATACGGCCTCCCCGGCGGCGGCCACGGTCGCGTCGATCTCCCGGTCGCCGTGGGCCAGGGTCAGAAACCATCCCTCAAACTGGGACGGCGGCGGCAGGACGCCCCGCTCCAGCATCCGGTGGAAGAACGCGGCGTAGGCGCCGGTGTCGCACTCCTGCGCCTGGGCATAGTCCGCAGGCGGCGCGGAGCGGAAGAAGACCGTCAGCATGCCTCCGGCCTGCGCCACGCTGGCCCGGCCCTCCGCAGCCTGCCGCAGGCCGGCGGCCAGGCGGGCGGCGCGGGCCTCCAGCAGCTCGTAGACGCCGGGCTGGGACAGGCGGCGCAGGACGGCGGCGCCCGCGGCCATCACCACCGGGTGGCCGGCCAGGGTTCCGGCCTGGTAGACCTGTCCCCGGGGCGCCACCTGGTCCATCAGGTCGCGCCGGCCGCCGTAGGCGCCCACCGGCAGGCCGCCGCCGATGATCTTGCCCAGGCAGGTCAGATCGGGACGGATGCCGTAGCGCCGCTGGGCTCCCCCCCAGGCCACCCGGAAACCGGTGATGACCTCGTCGAAGATCAGCACCGCCCCGTACCGCCAGGTCAGCTCCCGCAGCGCCGGAAGGAAATCGGGCTGCGGCAGGACCACTCCCATGTTGGCGGCCACCGGCTCCACCACCACGGCGGCGATCTCGTCTCCGGACCGCCGGAACAGGTCCTCGACGGCGCCGGCGTCGTTGTACGGCGCCACCAGGGTGTGGCGGGTGGCGTCGGCGGGCACGCCCGCCGAGCCCGGCAGCCCCAGCGTGGCCACGCCCGACCCCGACCGCACCAGCAGGGCGTCCGCATGGCCGTGATAGCACCCGGCGAACTTGAGGATCGCGGACCGCCCGGTGGCGGCGCGGGCCACCCGGACGGCGCTCATCACCGCCTCGGTGCCCGAACTGACAAAGCGCAGCCGCTCCACCGACGGCAGGGCGGCCTGAATCGCCTCCGCCAGCTCCAGCTCCGCCGGCGACGGCACCCCCGCCGGAGCGCCGCGCCCGACCGCGTCCCGCACCGCCTCCACGACCTCGGGGGCTCCGTGGCCGAGGATGACGGCGCCCCAGGACGCGATGTAGTCCAGCAAGCGCGCGCCGTCGGCGTCCCACACGTAGGCGCCCTCCCCCCGGACGACAAAGCGCGGCGTGCCTCCCACGGCCCCAAAGGCGCGCACGGGACTGTTCACGCCGCCGGGGAACAGGCGCTGGGCTCGGGCGAACAGCGCGTCGCTGGCGTCGCTCACGGCCGGTACGGACACAGCGGGTCGCTGGCCAGGGGGTTGCCGGTGCGCGCCCACGCCCGCGCCCGCGAGCCTCCGCAGAGGAGGCGGAAGGGGCACCGTCCGCAGCGTCCCAGGAGCCGGGAGGGGTCCCGCAGCCGCACGAACAGGTCGGCGTGGCGGTACAGGTCCACCAGGCTGTGCCGGCGCACGCTGCCGGCGGGCAGGGACAGGAAGCCGGACGGGAACACGTCGCCGGTGTGGGAGATGAACACGATGCCGTTGCCGTCCCGCACCCCGAAGCCCCGCCCCACCGCCGTGCGGAGGATCTCCGGATCGGTCAGGCCTGCGGCGCGCATCCGCCGGTAGGCCACGCGCCGGTAGTGGGGCGCTTCGGTGGTGGCCAGAGCGCACCGTGTGGTGGCGGCCAGATCCACCAGCCAGTGGCACAGACGCTCGGCATCGTCGGCGGAGACCTCCCGGAGCAGGCGGCCCCGTCCCACCGGCACCAGGAAGAACAGGCTCCAGCGCGCCGCGCCCAGCTCGCTGACCAGGCGGAAGATCGCCGGCAGGTCCGCGGCCGTCTCGTCGGTGACCAGGGTGTTGACCTGCAGGCCCAGGCCGGCCTCCCGGATCCACCGCGCGGCCCGCACGGTGGTCTCAAAACAGCCCGGCACTCCCCGGAAGGCGTCGTGGCGCGCGGCCGCCGACCCGTCCAGGCTGACGGACATGCTCTCCACCCCGGCGGCGGCCAGGTCGGCCACCGCCGATGCGTCCAGCCGCGTGGTGCCGCTGGGCGCCACCGAGACCCGGAACCCCCGCGCCCGCGCGGCGCGCACCAGTGTCAGGAGGTCGGGGCGCTGGAGGGGGTCGCCTCCGGTGAACACCAGGTGGGGCAGCGGGTCGCCAAACCGCCGGGCGTCGTCCAGGACCGCCTCCACCTCGGCGGTGGTCAGCTCCTGAGGATGGCGCGCCCGGATGGCCTCGGCCCGGCAATGCCGGCACGCCAGGTCGCAGGCGCGGGTCAGCTCCCAGTAGACCAGAAGTGGCGCCCGGTCAAACGTCATCTGCGGGGCGGCCTCCGCCAGCACGGGCAGCGCGTCGGTCACGGGGATCCTCCCAGCAGCCCCAGGGCCTGCGCCAGGGGGCGGCGGACGCCCGCCAGGATCGGCGTGTCGCGCACCGTGCTGCGCCGGGCCTCGGTCTCCCGCAGGGCCATCACCAGGTCCTGGAAGACCCGGAGGTCGTCGGTCTCGTAGGCGACGATGAACTCCTGGTCGTCCACGCCGAAACTGTAGGCCAGGCACTGGCGCACCTGCGGGTAGCCGCGGCCGACCCGGATGTGCTCGGCCATGACCTCCTGGCGCCTGTCCCGGGGCGTGAGGTACCAGTCGGCGGACTTCACGAAGGGGTAGACGATCAGGTAGCGGGAGCGCTCGCCGTCCTGCAGGGCCTGCTCCTGGGCCGTGGGGTGCCGCACGTACACCGACGGGCGCAGCAGGCCGACCAGTGAGTGGGCGGGCGTGCACCAGCGGCCCACCCCCGCCGCCAGCATGGCGGCGGCGGTCTCCTCCAGGACCTCCAGGGTGGGCGCCTGGCGCCAGAACAGCAGCTGGGCGTCCCGGCGCAGCAGCGTGGAATAGGTGTGCAGGGGGGCGGCGTCGGCGGTGCGCTCCACCGCCCGGATGAACGCGGCCACGTCCTCCTCCCGCTCCGCCGCCGGGCGGCGGCGCCAGGCGGGGTCCACCGCCAGCGCCAGGACGTGGACGACGGGCCGCTCGGTCACGGCCCCTCCCCGCCCCGCCCGGCCAGCCAGCGGGCGGCGTCTTTGGCGAAGTAGGTGATGATGATGTCGGCGCCGGCCCGGGCGATGGCCGTGAGGATCTCCAGCGCGGCTGCCCGCAGGTCCACCCACCCCCGCTGGGCGGCGGCGGTGACCATGCCGTACTCGCCGCTCACGTTGTAGGCCGCCAGGGGCACCGGGGTGGCGTCCCGCGCCGCGCGGATCACGTCCAGGCAGGCCAGGGCCGGCTTCACCATCACGATGTCGGCGCCTTCGGCCACGTCCAGGGCGATCTCCCGCAGGGCTTCCCGCACGTTGGCCGGATCCATCTGGTACCCGCGGCGGTCGCCAAACTGCGGGGCCGAGCCGGCGGCGTCCCGGAACGGGCCGTAAAAACTGCTGGCGTACTTGGCCGAGTACCCCATCACGGCCACGTGGGAGAAGCCGGCGTCGTCCAGCGCCTCCCGGATGGCGGCCACCTGGCCGTCCATCATGGCCGACGGAGCCACGATATCGGCTCCGGCGGCCGCCAGGGACACCGCCGTGCGGGCCAGCAGGTCCAGGGTCTCGTCGTTGTCCACCACCCCGTCCCGGACCACCCCGCAATGTCCGTGGGTCGTGTACGCGCACAGGCAGACGTCGGCGGCGATCACCAGGTCGGCGTCGGCGGCCCGCAGGGCGCGGACCGCCCGCTGCACCACACCCTGATCGTCGTAGGCGCCGCTGCCCAGAGGGTCCTTGCGGTCGGGGACGCCGAACAGCAGCACCGCACCGATGCCCAGCTCCCGCAGGGCGGCCGCCTCCCGGACCAGCTCGTCGGGACTGAGCCGCTCCTGGCCCGGCAGGCTGGGGATCGGCTCGCGCACGCCGCGGCCGTCGCGCACGAAGACCGGGTAGATCAGGCGGTGCGGGCTGAGGGTGGTCTCCGCCACCAGCGCCCTCAGGGTGGCGGTCCGCCTCAGGCGCCGGGGCCGGATGCGCCGGTCAGATGTACGAACTCGCGGATGCATGGGGTCCCTCCTCCAGAGCCGCCGCCACTCCGGCGGCGGTATGCTCCTCGGCGATGACGGTGGGAGACATCCCCAGGGCGCGGGCCACCTCGGCCGTGACGGGCCCGATGCACGCCACCGCCACCCCGGCCAGCCGCACCCGGACGTCGTCTGCCAGGCGGGCGAAACCGCGCACCGTGGAGCCGCTGGTGAACACGACCACGTCCACGCCGTCCTCCAGGGCCCGGCGCAGGGGCAGGCGGGACTCCTCGGGGCCCTCGACGGTCAGGTAGGCCACCACCTCGTCCACCCGGGCGCCCCGCTCCCGCAGGACGGCCGGCAGGAGGACCGAGGCCTGATCCGAGCGGGGCAGGAGGACCCGCCGTCCCGCCACGTCTCCCAGGACATCGGCCACAGCCGCCGTCAGGGCGCGGGGCGGCCGCACGACGGGTCCCAGGCCGGCGTCCACGAGCGGTCGTTCTGTGGCCGGACCCACGGCCGCCCACCGGGGACGCTGCGGCCGCGGCAGCCCCAGGGCCCGCAACCTGTCGGCCACCACCCGGGCACCGTGCCGGCTGGTCAGGACGATCCAGTCGTAGCGCTCCACCTGCCGCAGTGCGGCGTCCAACGGTCCTGTCGGCGCCGGGCGGATCGCTACCGTGGGCACCGCCCGCACCTGCCAGCCGCGCCCGACCAGCAGCTCGGCCAGCGCGCGGCTGTCCGGACCGGTCAGCAGCGCCCGCCGTCCGCTCACGGCATCCTCCCCGCCGCGACGGCCCGCGCCAGCAGCCGGCGCGCCAGCTCCTCGCCCAGCGCCCGCGGGTCGGGCCCCTCGATCTCGCCGCGCACGTCGTGTCTCCCCTCGGGGTCCACCAGACCGCCTTCCAGACGCACCGTGGTGCCGTCGCTGCGGGCCAGGGCCCCCACCGGCAGCCGGCATCCGGCTCCGAGGGTGCGCAGGAAGGCCTGCTCGGCCGTCACCTCCTGCCGGGTCGGGAGGTGGTCCAGCAGACTCACCACGTCCCGGAGGCGGTCGTCGCGGCGGACCTGCACCGCGACGGCTCCCTGGCCTGGCGCCGGCAGCATCGTCTGCGGAGGCAGCACCTCGGCGATGCGCCCGGCCAGCCCCAGGCGGACCAGCCCTGCCGCCGCCACGACCACGGCATCGCAGTCTCCCCTGTCGACCTTCCGCAGCCGTGTGTCCACGTTGCCGCGCATCTCGACCACGCGCAGGTCCGGCCGCGCCCGGAGCAGGTAGGCGCGGCGGCGGGGACTGCTGCTGCCCACCAGCGCCCCCGCAGGCAGTCCCTCCACGCCTGCCCCGGTCCGGCTGACCAGAGCGTCGCGGGGGTCCCCCCGGGGAAGATAGGCTGCCACCACGAGGTCGGGCGGCGGGTCGGCGGGCAGGTCCTTGGCGCTGTGGACGGCCACATCCACCCGCCCGGACCGCAGGGCCTGCTCCAGCTCCCGGACGAACGCTCCCACGCCCAGGCGGGCGACCGGTGTGGCCGGATTCGCGTCGCCGGCGGTGCGCACCACCACCAGTTCCGCCTCGACGCCCCCGGCCCGCAGCCCCCGCGCCACCTCCTCCGCCTGGACCAGGGCCAGCCGGCTGCCGCGCGTTCCGACCCGCACCCGCTCACCCATCTCCCTGTGCTCCGTCCAGACCGAACAGGTCCCGGGCGATCTCCAGGTAGGTCAGCGCCCCCGCGCCTGCGCGCTCCCGCATCCGCACCACGGGGTGGTGCAGCAGTCTGTTGACGACGCGCTGGCCGAACCGCCGCAGTGCCTCGGGGTCCCCGCCGGCGCGGGCCACTTCCTCCTCCACGATCGCGTCGGCCCGCCGGCGCAGAGCCTGGATGGCCGGCACCGCCCGCCGCGAGGACATCCAGCGCAGGAACCGCTCGGTCTCCTGCTCCACAACCGCCCACGCGGCCTCCACCGCCTGCAGCGCCAACGGCGCGGGCGCGTGAGCCCGCAGGTCGTCCAGGTCGTAGAGGCGGACGCCCTCCACATCCCGCACGTCGGGGGCGACGTCCCGCGGCAGCGCGACGTCGACGACGACCAGCGGGCGGCTACCGCGAGCTTCCATGATGCGGCGGACCCGCTCCACGCCCAGCACCGGGGCGGGGGATCCGGTGCAGAAGATGGCGGCGTCGGCGCGCTCCAGCAGGGCGTCCAGCTCATCCAGGACCGCAGCCTGCCCGCCCGCGCTCCTGGCCGCCTCCTCCGCCGAC
Source organism: Armatimonadota bacterium (assembly GCA_031081675.1). Taxonomy (NCBI): domain Bacteria; kingdom Bacillati; phylum Armatimonadota; species Armatimonadota bacterium. The sequence continues at coordinate 38,299 of JAVHLZ010000004.1, read as the reverse complement.
CGGGCCGTGCGGCTGGCGACGACCACCTGCGCGCCGGCCTGGCCGAAGGTGCGCGCGGCCAGGGCGCCCATCTCCCCGGCGCCCACCACGACCACCACACGGCCGCTCAGATCGCTCAGAACGTGGCGGACCACGCCCGCCGCCACCCGGGGGACCGATGGCTGGCCGCGGCCCAGGGCCGTCTCGCGGCGGACCCGCCGGCCGCAGATCAGGGCGTGCTGGCCCAGGCGGGACAGGACGGGCCCCAGGCGTCCGGCCTCCGCGGCGAGCGCCAGCGCCTGCCTGACCTGACCGAGGATCTGGGGCTCGCCGACCACCATCGAGTCCAGCCCGGCCGCCACAGCCAGGAGGTGGCGGACGGCGGCCGGTCCTTCGTGGGCCATCAGGGGCGTCTGCCCGGGCGCCCCGGCGGCGTCCAGCAGCACCTGCCGCAGGACCGTCGCTGCGGCAGTCCCGTACAGCTCGCAGCGGTTGCAGGTCACCAGCAGAAAGGCCTCAAACGGGACGGACCGCAGGATCCCGACCGCTGTCCGGTTGCTGAAGGCGAACCGCTCCCGAACCTCAAGGGGAGCCGTCTTGTGGGTGACGCCGACGACGCTGATCACCGGTGAACGCCCCGCCCGCCTGCGTCCCGTGTTCGCCCTGGAAACCGGGGAATCCTCCGGGATTGCATGGAAAGTTGCGGAGATATGATTGCAGGCGAAGCCGGACCCGTCCATCGGTCGGCTGTCTGATTGTGCGTCGGCGGGCGGCCCTATTGCAGTCGGAGCCGGGCGGGCTCAGGCTGCGTGGCGGGATGCTTCGCGCCAACCGCACTCCGCTGGAGGCCACAGGCGGAGGGGGCCACGTGGTCGGAGAGTGGATCTCCTCCACGTTCTGGGTGATCGGCTCCCTCGCCGCCCTGTTTGCGGCTCTGTACTGGGGAGGAGGCACCCTCGCCGCGATGCTGGAGGGTGTCTGGGGGCGGTGGGGATCGGCCGCCGTGGCCGCAGCGGTCGGCCGGACGATGGGAAGGGGCCTGGCCGCACGGATCGTCCTGTGGGGGCTGGACGGAGGGGTCCAGGCGCTGATCTCGGTGGGAATCCCCTACGTGCTGGCCTACTACCTGGTCTTCGCTGTCCTCCAGGAGACAGGGGTGGTGGCCCGCGTCGCCGCGGCCGCCGACAGGCTGCTGGTCCGCACGGGGCTCTCGGCCACCCCTTCGCTACCCCTGGTGATGGCCGCTGGCTGCAACGTGCCGGCACTTCTGGCGCTGCGTGCCCTGCCCGGCGGATCCACCCGCATCGTGGCGGGCACGCTCGTCACGCTGGTCCCCTGCGGAGCGCGCACGGCGGTGATCTTCGGAACCGTCGGCGCCGCCCTGGGCGCAGGGTGGGCGGCGGCCCTGTACGGGGTCGTCGCTGCGGTCCTCGTGGGCACCGGCGGCCTGCTGCGTGTGTTCTTCCCCACCGCCCGCCTGTCCCCGCCGCCTCCCGGGTCCCTGCGCTGCCCGTCGGCCCGCGCGGTGACCCGGACGGTGGCCGCAGCCGCCAGGGAGTTCCTCTTCGGCGCGGCGCCAGCGGTCATGGCGGGAAGCCTGGCCCTGGGGGCGCTCTACGAGACCGGCGCCATCCGCCTGGCCGCCCGCCCCCTGAGCCCGGTGGTGGAGGGCTGGTTGCTCCTGCCCCCGGCCGCCGGGCTGACCCTGCTGTGTGCCATGCTGCGCAAGGAGCTGGCGGTGCAGCTGCTGACGGCGCTGGGAACCATGACCGGCGTCCCCGCGGGGGCTGGCCTGAGGGAGTGGCTGACCCCGGCGCAGATCTTCACCTACGCCCTGGTGAACACTCTGGCCCTGCCCTGCCTGGCCACGGTGGGGGTGCTGGCGCGCGTGGTGGGAACGGCGCGGGCGGCGGCGGTGGTGGGCCTCGGCCTGGGAATGGCCGTTCTGCTCGGGGGAGCGGCGGCGCGGTTGCTGGCCGCCCTGTGAGGGCTACAGCAGCTTGACGCCGTTGATCTGGAGCTTGAACTCGCAGTTGAGGAACTTCGCCGCCCGCCGGCACATCACCATGCGGGTGAGGAAGATCTCAAAGTACTCCATCACCTGGGACAGCTGGGTGTCGATGGTGAGCTCCAGGGTGATGGTCCGGCTCTTGTCATCCACCCGCAGGAACGAATGCTGGACGGCGTAGTTCACCCGGTCGTGGATATCGAAGGTGGTGGGGTCGGGGTTGCGGACCCGCGACCGGTGGACGTCGGATTTGTCGGCCAGGATGACCGCCGCCCCCACCGGGCTGACCGGCTCGCCGTGCTTTTCCTCGTGGTTGCCGATGGCGCCCATGACGATGGCGCGCTCCACCGGGTCCATGCCCAGGCGCTCCAGGATCCGGTTGGCCAGCACCGCGCCGGTGTGCTCGTGGTTGACCCGGCTGACCAGGTTGCCGATGTCGTGCAGGTAGGCGGCGATGGAGGCCAGCTGGGCGTCCCGCTCCGGATAGCCCAGGCGCTTGAGGGTGTTGTAGGCGATGCTGGCCGTGAGGTTGGCGTGCCGCGCCCCATGTTCGGTGTAGCCGATGGCGCCCGTGTACTCGTTGGCCTTGTCGATGTAAGCCTCCACCTCGGGGTCGCGCTTGACGTCCTCGAGGGTCACCAGTCTCGTTCCGGCCACGCCCGTCTGCGCGTCGGCCATCGCCATCCTCCCGGGCGGGCTCCTAGCGGGACGGCTGGACGGGGACGGGTTGGGGCTGCTCGTCGCGCTTCTTGCCCCGCACGTAGCTCACCGCTCCCCGGTCAGCCTTCACGCGGAGGTTGGGGGCCAGTTCCAGGGTCAGCGTGTTCTCGTCGTCAATGTCCCAGATGGTGGCGTGCAACCCCCCGATGGTCACCACCCGGTCGCCTTTCTTCAGGCCCTTGAGCATCTCCCGCCGCCGCCGCTGCTGGGTCATCTGCGGTCTGATCATGAAGACGTAGAAGACGGCGAGAATCAGCAGAAGGTACCACACCAGCCACCGGCTGCTCGCCTGCTGGGTTGCCTGCATCACCACGTACGCCGCCGCCACCTCGCACCTCCCGCTCCGCTGTCTGCCGCGTGCCTTCCCTATCCTACCAGAGCGGCGGCTGGGGGGCGAGAACCGGAAGATGAAGGTTGGAGGGCCTGCGGGGAGGGCAGGAAGGAGAGGGCTGCCGGAGGTGGAAGGTCCCCGGGGAGGGCCGCAGGGCGGTGGCGCCTGCGGCCGCCGCGTGGGAGGGACCGGATGGACGAGCAGAAGCCCAAGAGCCGCGAAGAGATCCTGGCCGCCATCAAGGCCAAGGCCGACGCCCTGCGCGCCCAGCGCGCCGCCGCCCAGCCCCCGCCGGCGGCCCCGGCGGCGCCGCTGGAGACCCCCATCTCGTCGGTGAACGTCGCCGGGCGGCCGGCGGGCCCCCCGCAGAACCGCCGCATCCGGGCCGTGGCCACGGTCACCCAGGGTGTGGAACTGACGGCCGAACGGACCGAAGAGGAGAATATCAAGAAGCTGCTGGGCGGCCTGGGGGCCTACGCCAATCCGCTGCGGGGCGGCGTATGGCAGCTGGACTACCGGTACTATGCCGAGGCCAAGCGCCGCCTGCAGGCGGCCGGCTACGAGATCGAGGAGGACCAGTACGGCCGCGTCCCGCTGGGTGCGTGGACCCCGCACCGGGGAGGGTGGACCAAGGTCGAGGACTGAGTCCGGACCCGGAGGCGCCCGGTGGGGGGACGGGGTCAGCGGCCCTCCACCTCGACGCCCGTATAGTAGTACCGGAGGATCTCCCGGTAGGTCCGGCCGGCGGCGGCCAGGCCGCGGGCGCCCCACTGGCTGAGGCCGACTCCGTGGCCGCTGCCCCGCCCCGCAAACTCCCACGCGCCCTCGCCGCCGCGGACGGCGAACAGGGTACTGCGCAGTACGCCGACACCCACCGCCGCCCGCAGGTCGGTCCCGCGGATCACCAGCGTCCCGTGGGCCCCCTGCACCCGCACGGTGGCGGCGCGGCCGGACGGGGTGAGCTCGGCCACCAGCACCTCGGTGATGCCGGCCACCGGGAACCCGGCCTGGCGCAGCCGCGCCTCCAGGGTGGCGGCGTCCAGCACGACGACCCACTGCTGGGTGGGCGCCCCCGCGCTGTACGGATCCGGGACGCCCCGCAGGTAGGGGTACCGCCCGCCCCACACGTGCTCGCTGCTCTCGGTGTGGCCGCCGGAGTCGGAGTGGAACGCGGCAAAGATCGGCCGACCCTGGTACGTGACGATCTCGCCCCGGGTGGCGTCCACGGCCAGCGACGTCCGCGGGTCCTCCACCCCGGCGCCGCCGTAGACCTGGGTGTCGGTGGTGGCCCGCACATCGTAGCCTTCCGCGGCATACCGGTTGAGGCTGTAGACCGCCAGGGTCCGGGCGGCGACGGCCTGCGCCTTGAGCGCTTCCTCCGGCCAGCGGGGATCCACCTCCACGGGCAGGACCCCGTAAAGGTACTCCTCCAGCGGGACCTCATTCACCACCACGAGCCGGCCGCCCGACGGCCGCAGCTCCAGGATCCCCCGGTAGGGACGGATGCCCAGGTACAGAAGGGCACCGTCGGCGGGGACCAGGCGCACCGGCCCCTCCCAGCGCCCCACCCCCGCGATGTCCACGCCCGAGGGCGTGGCCGCGGCCTCGTAGGCGCCCGGGTCCAGGCGCACCGACACCGCGGTCCGGGCGGTCAGCGTGATGGCGCGGTCGCTGAGGACCACCACCCGCTCCTGCTCGCGCAGCAGCCCCACCCGGATCACGGCGGGGGTCTGCCCCTGCGCCGCAGGCCCGGACCCCGCCGCAAGCGCGAGGGCCGCCGCCAGCGCGGCGGCGTGGAGGGCGGGCCGCGCGGTCATCGGCGCGCGAGCAGGCTGAAGACCACGGTGAGCAGGACGCTGAGGACCAGGCTGGTGGCCAGGGGAATGTAGACGACCAGCCCGTCGCGCCGGATCAGGATGTCTCCCGGCAGGCGCGGGACGCGGCCCACCACGGTCATCAGCGCGCCCACCACCAGGAGGATCGCCCCGAACAGCATCAGGGTCCGTCCCAGCGACGACATCTCCACCGGTTCTCACCTGCCGCGGGAAGGGTTACAGGAGGTGCCCCTGACGACCGGCGTCCGCCGGCAGCCCCAGGTGCTCCAGGGCCGCAGCGGTGATGCGGCGGCCCGCCGGGGTCCGGGTCAGGAATCCGATCTTCAGCAGGTAGGGCTCCACGACCTCCTCCAGCGTCTGCGGCTCCTCGTTGAGGGTGGCCGCCAGCGCCTCGATACCCACCGGGCCGCCGCCGTAGACCACGGCAATGGTCCGCAGCAGCTCCCGGTCCAGCCCGTCCAGCCCCCGCTCGTCCACCCCCTCAAAATCCAGAGCCTCGGCGGCCAGGGCGGCGGTGATGCGGCCGTCCGCCCGCACCTGGGCGTAGTCCCGCACCCGGCGCAGGAGCCGGTTGGCGATGCGGGGTGTCCCCCGGGACCGCTGGGCGATGGTGGCGGCGCCGTCGTCGGTGATGGGAACTCCCAGGATGGACGCCGACCGCCGGACCACCGCCACCAGCTCGTCCACGGTGAAGAAGTCCAGGTGGTGGAAGATCCCGAAGCGCTCCCGCAGGGGACTGGACAGCAGCCCGGCCCGGGTCGTGGCCCCCACCAGGGTGAACGGCGGCAGCTGGTAACGCAGGGTGCGGGCGTGGGCGCCCTTCTCGATGACGAAGTTGACGCAGAAGTCCTCCATGGCGGGATAGAGGAACTCCTCCACCGCCCGGGACAGCCGGTGGATCTCGTCGATGAACAGCACGTCCCGCGGCTGCAGGTTGGTGAGGATGCCCATCAGGTCGCCGCCGCGCTCCAGCGCCGGCCCCGAGGTGGTGACGATGTTGGCATCCATCTCGCGGGCGATGACGTTGGCCAGCGTGGTCTTGCCCAGCCCCGGGGGGCCGTGCAGCAGGACGTGGTCGAGGGCCTCCCCCCGCTCCCGGGCGGCCCGGATGCTGATCCGCAGGCCCTCCACCACCCGGGGCTGCCCGATGCACTCGTCCAGGCTCTGGGGGCGCAGGCTGCGCAGGAACGGTTCGTCCACCGCGGGGTCAGGGGCGGGGCGCTTGGGCGACGGCATCGCGGCCTCCCGGCGTCAGGGTCTGGGATCTCCCGGGCCCCGGCGGGCCTCGCCCGAGGCGGGGGGCTCCACCGTGACCCGGTACACCTCCTGGAACAGTTCCTCCGCCGACGAGATCTCCGGGCGGCGGCGCAGCGCCTCCTCCACCATCCGCCGGGCTTCGGCCATCCGGTGGCCCAGCTGGCGGGTGAGCACATCCAGCACCTCGGCCCGGAAGTCCTCCGCAGGCGGCGGCGACGGCGGCGGGGCGCCCTGCAGCAGGGCGTACTTGCCCATCTTCCCGTGCAGGGCGGCCACGATCTTCTCCGCCGTCCGGGCGCCGATGCCCGGCAGCCTCCGGAGGAACTGCACGTCCTTGCGCTCGATGGCGTCGGCGATGGCGTGGATGGGGTGGACGATGGCCTTCATGGCCTTGGTGGGGCCCAGCCCGTCCACGGTGATGAAGCGCTCGAAGAACTCCTGCTCCACCTCGTGGAGGAAGCCGATCAGCAGCGGGCGGGGCTGGTTCTGGGTGGCGTGGTATGAGATGTACAGCTCCACCACCGGCGACTCCCCGTCCCGCACAGGCGGGAGGGCGCGGGCCACCACCGCGGGCAGGTGCACCTCGTAGCCCACCCCGCCCACCTCCACCACCACCACGTCCCCGGCCCGCCGGCGCAGGGCGCCCCGCAGGAAGGCGATCACCGGACCACCCCCGCTGCCGCGGGCCGCAGGGGCACCCCGCGGCGGGACAGGGCCGTCAGCGACACGGCCACCGCGTCGGCCACGTGGGAGTCGGCGGGTGCGGGCCGGCGCAGCAGCCGTCCCACCGCGGCCTGGACCTGCACCTTGCTGGCCCCCCCGAACCCCGCGATGGCCTGCTTGACCGCCGCCGGGGGCAGAGCGACCACCTCGATGGCCCGCTCCGCCGCCGCCAGGCAGACAACCCCCCGGACGTGGCCCATCAGGATGGCCGTGCGGGGGGAACAGCGGGCGGTGTACAGGTCCTCCACCGCCACCTGGACGGGACGGTGCCGCCCCAGGACCTCCTGCATGCCCCGGTAGATGACCTGCAGGCGCCGGGGAAGAGGCGCGTCCTCGTCGGTCCGGATCAGGCCGGTGTCGACCAGCTCGACGCCGTCGGCCCGGCCCCGCAGCAGCGCGTAGCCGGTCTGGCGTAGCCCCGGATCGACGCCCAGCACCAGCATGGCCGAACCTGTGTTCGCATTATACCACGGTCCCTCAGGCATGCCAGAAGGAAGTTCGCGCCGTCCGCCCGGACCCCCTGGGAGGGGCGGATGCGCGGCGACTCCGGTCCGGCGCGCAGGGCGGCCGGCAGTTCAGCTCACCTGCTGGAGAATCTCGTCGGGGATGTCGAAGTTGGCGTACGCGCGCTGGACGTCGTCGTGGTCTTCCAGCGCTTCGATCAGGCGCAGGACCCGGCGGGCATCCTCGCCTTCCACCCGGACCGTGGACTTGGGCACCAGGGTGATATCGGCCGACTGCAGGGGAATGCCCGCGGCCTCCAGGGCCTGCTTGACCGCGAAGAACCTCTCGGGAGCGGTGATGACCTCGTAGACATCCCCCGAGGTCCGCACGTCGTCGGCACCCGCCTCCAGGGCGGCCAGCAGCAGGTCGTCCTCGCTGGCCCGGGACCGCTCGACGGTGATCAGTCCACGCCGGTCAAACATCCACGCCACCGACCCCGCCTCGCTGAGCGACCCGCCGTGCTTGGTGAACAGGCTGCGGATCTCGCTGGCGGCGCGGTTGCGGTTGTCGGTGAGGACCTCCACCAGCACCGCCACGCCGCCCGGCGCGTAGCCTTCATAGGTGACCGTCTCGTAGGTGGCCCCTTCCAGGGCCCCGGTGCCCCGCTGAATGGCCCGCTGGATGTTGTCGTTGGGCATGCCGGCGTCCCGGGCGCGCTCGATGGCGGTCCGCAGCCGGGGGTTGGCGTCGGGATTGCCGCCGCCCTCCCGGGCCGCCACCGTGATCTCCCGGGCCAGCTTGCTGAACAGCTTGCCCCGGACCAGGTCGGCCTTCTGCTTCTTGATGCGGATGTTGTGCCACTTGGAGTGACCGGACATGGCTGCGCCCCCGTCCATTGTACTACCGCCGGGCGCGGGCGGCACCCGCTATCTCTCGATGACGGTCAGCGTGGCGGTGGCCCGCGCCCCGTCCGGGGCGGTGGCGGTCACGGTGATCACGTACCGGACCCCGCTCTGGCGCAGGGGCGGCCGGAACAGATAGGCGAAGCGGCCGTCGTTGGTGACGGGGATACGGGTCTCGGCGGTGGTCTCGGTGGCGCCGCCTCCTCGCACCGCCACCCGCAGGCTCACCACCGCGTCGGGGTGGGTGAGCCCCTCGATCACAAACGGCGACGACACCGCCTGACCCTGGGCGGGGCTGGTGAGGGTGAGGGGAACCGCGGCCCCCGCCGGACCGGTGTCTTCGGCCGGGGGCGGGCTGATGTCGTACTCGGTGGGCTCGGTCCCGCGCACGAAGACCTCCCGGCGGGGGTCCGGGCACTGGCTGGTGGCCAGCCGGCCGGAGGTGCCGCAGACGGTGGCCACCACCACCCCCTCCGGCGGAGCCCAGTCCTCGGCCGGCAGGTCGGCCACCGCCACCCGCATGAACGCCGCCCAGATGCGGGCCGGCACCGTGCCCCCCACCACCCGCCGCATGGGCGTGTTGTCGTCGTTGCCGACCCACACCGCCGCCACCAGGCGCGGGGTGTAGCCGATGAACCAGGCGTTGCGGTAGTCGTCGGTGGTCCCGGTCTTGCCGGCGGCGGGCCGGCCGATCTGGGCGGCGGTGCCGGTGCCCCGGAGGATCACGCCCTTGAGCAGGTCGGTGAGCACGTAGGCCACGTCCGCGCTGAGGGCCAGCCGGCGGCGCGGCGTGTGCTCTTCCAGGACCCGCCCTTCCCGGTCCACCACCTTGACGATCCCGAAGGGTTCGGCGTGGATGCCCAGGGTCGCCAGGGCGCCGTAGGCGCTGGCCATCTCCAGGGGCGTGACCTCGTTGGTCCCCAGGGCCAGGGACAGAACCGGCTCCAGGGGGCTGGTGATGCCCATGCGCCGCGCCGTGTCGATCACCGCCTGGGGGCCCACCTCGGCCAGCGTCTTGATGGCCGGGATGTTAATGGAATGCTCCAGTGCGTACCGCAGCGTCACCGGGCCCCGGAACGTCCCGTCGTAGTTGCGGGGGGTCCAGAGGCGGTCCTCCGGCCGCACCGTCCCCCGGATCTCGTAGGTGACCGGTTCGTCCACGATGATCCGCGTGGGCGGGATGCCCCGGGCCAGGGCGGTGGCGTAGATGAACGGCTTGAACGCCGAGCCGGGCTGGCGGCGCGCCTGCCAGGCGCGGTTGAACTGGCTCTGGGCGAAGTCGTACCCCCCGATCATGGCCCGGATGGCGCCGGTGGCCGGGTCCAGGGCGACCAGGGCGCCCTGGGAGACCCGGAGGTTCTGCCGGCGGGCCTCGTCCAGCCCGGCCCGCACCGCCTTCTCGGCGGCCGCCTGCAGCCGCGGATCCACGGTCGTGTACACCCGCAGGCCGCCGCTGTAGACGGCGTCCTCCCCGTACCGCCGCAGCAGCGCCGGCAGGATGTAGGAGACGAAGTACGGCGCCCGGATGCCCAGCAGGCCGGCGTTGCGCTCCTCAGCCAGCCGGACGGGCTGCTCACTGGCGGCCTGCGCCTGCTCGTCGGTCAGGTAGCCCAGCTCGGCCATCCGCCGCAGGACCACCCGCTGGCGCTCCAGGGCCTGCGGGAGGTTGCGGAACGGGTTGTACACCGACGGCGCCCGGATGATCCCGGCCAGCAGGGCGCTTTCGGCCAGTGTCAGTCGGCGGGCGGGCTTGCCGAAGTACACCTGGGAGGCCAGTTCCACGCCGTAGGCGCCGTTGCCGAAGTACACCTGGTTGAGGTAGCGCTCGAGGATCTCGTCCTTGGTGAGCCGACGCTCGATCTCCAGCGCCAGCATCATCTCGGCCACCTTGCGGCTGAGGACGCGCTTCTGGGTGAGGAAGACCGCCCGCGCCAGCTGCTGGGTGATGGTGCTGCCGCCCTCGCGGATCTCCCCCGCCAGGAGGTTGCGCCACAGGGCCCGCAGGGTGCCCCGCACATCCACCCCCCGGTGGCGGTAGAAGCGCTCGTCCTCGATGGCGATGACCGCCTGGCGCAGGCTCAGGGGGATCTCGTCCAGGGGCACGAACTCGCGGTTTTCCCGGAACAGGCTGGCGATGACCTCCCCCGTGACCGCGTACACCCGGGTGGCCTCGCTGGGCGGGGCGTACAGGGTGGAGACATCGGGCAGGTGGCGGGAAAACGCCAGCGCCATCCCGGCCACCACGCCAGTGGCGACCACCGCCACGATCCCCCCGGCGGCGGCCACCACGGCCGCCAGACGCAGCCACGCCCCCGCCCCCCGGGGCAGCCGCGGCCCGGCCCCTCGGCGCAGGTGCGGCACCCGGCGGGTGGGAGGCGTCAGCGAGAACCGCTGCGTGTGTCCGGACATGGACATCTGGCCCCGCGCGCATGGCGGCGGACCGCGACCATTGTAGCACCCGGCGGCTGCCCGCCGGACGGACACGGGTATCCGGCCGGGGCATGGACGCCCCCGGTCGGAGTTTCTATAATACACAGGGCGCGGGGTTCCGCGCCTCCGGTGGGGACGTAGCTCAGCTGGGAGAGCGCCGCACTCGCATTGCGGAGGTCGGGGGTTCGAATCCCCTCGTCTCCACCACGAAACCTCCTGATAGACGCGAGCCTTCTGTGCGATCCCTCGCCGGGGAAGGAGACGGGCAGAGGTAAGGCCGATGGTGTAGGAAGGGAGGGTTGAGCGTGTCCTTCTTCAGGCGTGTGCTTGGCCGTTGGGAGATGGTAACGAGTACCGCCGCTGAGGTAACGCTGCCCGGAAACGGAACATTCCCGCTCGCGATTGTTGGAGAATCCAAATACCAGCATCATCTCGAAGCCATCTGCGGCGGACGCACCGAGGAAGGTGTGGACATCACGAAATCGGCACGGCTCATTCTTGAAGACACCAATCCCTATGACAGGAACGCGGTTCGCATTGAAATCGAGGGTCGTGTGGTCGGCTACCTGAACCGGCAAGACGCGCGCGCTTACCGAGAATACCTAGAGCGGATTGGGGCAGTTCGCGCAATCGGCATCTGCGAGGCCCGCATTCGCGGAGGATGGAAGCGCGGTGAACACGATCAGGGGCACTTTGGCGTCTGGCTTGACTTCACTCTACATGGGTAAGGCCGCCGCGTCGCAGCTCTCGTGGCCTGATCGAAGAGGCAGCCATCTAACAGGAAGGTTAGCAAGATACGAATCGCCATTCGGGTATTGCGGGAAACTGTGGTCCGCGTGATCGAAGATTGCCGGCCCGACCTCTTGCAGACCAAGCAACAATATCGAGAAGCACACCTCAGCCACCTGCGGAAAGTCCTGCCCCAAGGTACACGGGTCGAGAGGGAGTACTGCGACGGCGGGACGACAGCAGACTTGTACCTCGCTGCAAGGAAGGGCTCCTCCTACCGTCCGAAACGGAGATCTTCTTCGAGCTGAAGCACAACATGAGAAAGAAGGCTCAACTAGACTGTCCTGTATGGATGTAGTGTTTGCACTTGAGGAGCTGCCCTTGGTGAACACAGGAGGGCCACTGCCCAGGCTCCAACCGAGGTTTTGGTACCAGCAAAACCCTGGGAAGGGGTGGGCAGATGACCCTCGAGGACAGTGTACTGCGACACCGCCTGGCCGTCATGCACCCCGCGGCCGCCCTGGGCAATGTCAGCCAGGCCTGCCGCGAGTTCGGGATCTCCCGGACCCTCTTCTCCCGCTGGCGCCAGCGACTGGTCCGCTATGGGCCGGATGACTTGCGACCACGCCCTACGCGGCCGACCCGCTGGCCCCGGCAGGCCACGCCGGCCCTGGAGCACCAAGTCGTGGCCTACGCGCTGCTCTGGCCGACGCATGGCCCGGCGCGTATGGCCGCCCACCTGCGCCAGCCCCGCTGGGGTGGCTGGCAAGTGAGCGCCTCCGGGGTCTACGCCATCCTCTGCCGACATGGGCTGCGCACCCGCTGGGAGCGGCTCACCAAACTGGAGGCGCACAGCGCGAGCACCGTCGGGCTGCTCACGGAGCGGACCCGCACGTACCTGCGCCCGCCGCCCGTGGAGGCTCAGCGGCCGGGGGATCTGGTCTGCCTCGATGCCTTCTACATCGGCAAGCTCACAGGGGTGGGCAAAGTCTGGCAGCTCACCGCCTGCGACGCGGCCTGCTCGTATGCGCTCGCCACCGTGGTCCCGCGGGTCACCGCGCAGGCGGCCGTGCACTTCTTGCGGACCCACGTGGTCCCGATCTACCAGCGCGCCGGCCATCGCATCCGAACTGTGCTCACCGATGGCGGGCCGGATTCCAGACGGCCTTCACCGCAGCCTGCCAAGCGCGGGGCATCGAGCACCGACGAACCAAGCCGCGCCACGCCTGGACGAACGGGTTCGTCGAGCCGCTTGCAGGGCACCCTCCTCAGCGAGCTGTGGCGGGTGGCCTTCCGGCGCACCGACGATACCAGCCTGGGACAGTTGGAGCGGGACCTGCAGGCGTACCTGCGCTTCCACAACCGGGAGCAACCCCATCTGGGCTATCGCCTCAAGGGTCGAACCCCGGCCATGGCATTCAGGACTCGGTTGGAGTCTCAAAGTGCAAACACCTAGTCCGAACTTGACACACTAGGCTGATCAGGACCGCCTCGACGGAGCACTTCAAACGGATCCCGTGCCGAACGTCTCGGCCAACTGCCCGGGCCAGGAAATTTGCTAGTCTATCATGCCGGATGTGACGCGGTCGCTCCGAACCACTCGCGCAAGGCTCCGGTCAATCCTGTGACAATGTGAGCAGCCAGCCGCTCGCCGATTTCGGCTGACGCCCCTGCGGCGTTGGCATACACGCCGCTTGGCGGGCGGACCACCTCGGGCTGAGGGAAGACCCTGTACGGGAGAGTGCGGGGAGCTCGATCGTCGGTGATTCTCTCCCGCCGCACCAGTTCTGGATAGAAGGCCAGCATCAGAGAGGTCTCGGTCAATGCAGCATGTTCGGCCTCCCACCCGGGCCAGGCGTCGCCGAAAAGGTCGCGGATGAGGGCGTCACTCACCAACTCCCACCAGTTCACCAGGAGCACTCGCGCCGTGGGAACCCGCCCGCACGCCAGTTCGACGCCCTCCATGATGAATGGCACGCTTTCCAGGTGACCGTTGAGGATCAGTGCGCGCGTGACACCTTGCCGGAAAAGATCATCCAACAGGGCCCGGGTGTACCCGAGCAGAGTTTCTCCATCCAGGTTCAGGGTGCCAGGCCACCAATTGCTGTGCCTAGCGTAGGTGTGAGACAGAGGGGGAAGCATGACAAAAGGGAATCCCAGCTCTTCTTCGACGCCAGCGTCGGCAAGACGATCCGCAAGCCCGACAGGGATGAGCACATCTGTCCCCACCGGGAGGTGCGGCCCGTGTTGTTCCACTGCTCCCGCCGGTATCACGGCTACAACCCCTCGGGCTCGGGCATCAGCAATCTCCGGCCACGTGAGATGCTCCCACCTCCGCATCCCCCTCATGGTCCCCGCTCCCCCCTTTCTCCCTGCCCGGTGACATACAGCACGTCATGGGGAGGGACCACGCTGTACTCCCCAGTGATGGTGTCCAGAGCCAGGAGCACCGTGGTCCCCGTGCGAAAGGTCACTTTGTACAGCCGCAGTTCCTTGTACACCGGCCGCGCCTCGCCGAGCTCCACCCGCACATTCATCCACGAGCGCACCCGACGGGAAGCATACTGCCACAGGGCTTGCCGAACGTCGTGCCTGTACAGATCGGCAGCCCGGACGGCAAACGCCACCACCTGGAGGTCACCGAGAAAGGGATCACCTGGGGCATCCTCGATCTCCAGAAGCGGCGGCGGCACTACCAGCTCGCCTGACACTCCATCGACGGCGATTCGCCAGCGCCTGGACACCGGAGGAAGCAGAAGCGGGGCCTCCACGCGAATCCAAGCCTCAACATCCCAGTACGGATAGAACACCGTTCCCGCAGGCTCCACGGCCACCGCAGAAGTCGTCACCACCGGCGGCAACGTCGTTACCTGCGGCTTCCACCGGCGCGCAGGGCCGTAAGACTGCTCCACCGACTACCGCCGCCTCCGGTCAGATTCCCACCGCATCCTGAACCATCCGCCTTCCACGTGAACGGAACGGGCCTGATTGCCGGTCATCACCCCGCCGCACCTGCGCCACGACCGCCGCGACCTCCCGCTGAACCGTCGCCGAGGACCCGGCCGCGACGGCCGGCGGAAGAGGACCGTACCCGGCGGCATCGTCAAAAGCCGCCACCGGCTCCCCCACCGGCGGAGGGGTCAGCCAGGAGCCGATGAAAATGGCCAGCACGGCCACGATCAGGCCCAGCATGAAGGGATGCAGGCCAAAGATATTCCACTTACCAACGGTCGCACCCACGTATACGGCAAGGGAGAGAACCATGCAGGCCACCACACCTCCAGCGCTGGTCTGTTTCCAGTAGACGGAGAAGAGGTTGGGCACGCCAAATGACAGCGCCATGGCGCCAAAGGCGAAGATCACGATCGTAAAGACAAGCGCAGGAGGTCGGATGGCCACCACAAAAGCCAGCACGGCCAGGACGGCCACCAGGATACGAGCTACTCGCAGCCGCTGATGCTCGGTAGCGCGGGGCATGAAGAAGCGGTGCAGAAAATCGTGCGCCACCGTCGACACAAGAAGGATGAGGAAGGAGTCTGCTGTCGACATGATGGACGCCACCGCCGCAGAGCTCATCAGGCCGGCCAGCACCGGGTGCAATATCATGAACCACAAACGAATCCCGGCCTCCTCCACATCGGCGGGAGGCTGAAGGAGCAATACCCGCGCCAGAGCCCCAATCATGTAATAGAAGAAGGAGAAGAGGACGACGAACACAGCAGTAATGAGCATCGCGTAACGCGCATTCCTCGGATCTTTCAGCGAAAGGTGTCGGATGGTAACATGCGGCAGGCCAAAGGATCCCATGATGATCAAAACGATGGGTGTCACCGCCGCCAGGACTGTGCCATAGGCATCTCCTGGACCAGCCGGGATCACCAGCTGCGGGTCGATGGCGGCCAGCTTGTCATTGAAGGCGGGAAACCCGCCAGCCAACGACAGGGCTGTCCAGAATAGGACGTGGGTGAGCGCCCACATGAGGGAAAACTGGATGACGTCTGTATAGACTACGGCCAGGTAGCCGCCCATCAGTGTGTATAACAGGACGACGGCGCCGCCGATCACCATGCCAGTGACGTAACTAGTGTTGAACATGACGCCGACGAGCTTCCCGGTGGCTACGAATTGCGCCACCAGATACATGGAGACGGTCACCAACACGATCAGTCCGGAGAGGACGCGCAGCGTCGGACTGTTGAATCGCCGCTCGTAATACTCGGGCAAAGTGATGGCCCCCAACAACTCCGCATAACGCCGCAGGCGGCGCCCGAGTACTCCGAAACTAAGGGCGTTGCCGGGTGCATCGCCGGTAGCCCACCACAGGGTAGAATAGCCGCTTCGATAGCTCAGCCCCGGGGCGGCCGTGTATGTATACCCGCTCATGTAGGAGGACACCAACGAGAACGACGACGCCAGCGGGCCGATGCGGCGCCCTCCAATCATGAAATCGTCATACGTCCGCACGCGGTTCATGAAATACCAACCGATACCCAACAGGACAACCAGGTAGACGGCAAAGACGACGTAAGATGTAACCATCCCCGCCTCCTTTCCACCACGTCCGGTCAGACGTCCTCGGCACAGAGTCTCGCTTACATTAGGTACGCGACTTCAGAGCTTCCTGCTCCTTGCGGGCCTGATAGATGTAGATGACCCCGACAATCACCAGGACAAGTATCTGCCCGGCGAAAAACAGCCACGTGCCGGAGCGCCAAAAGAGTTCTGATCCGCTCACGCTCTCACCCCCAGGTCTCACAGCCAGCACTCGAGATAGTTCCTTCCGACTGTTGAAATCCAGATCCCTGCTCCTGCCGCACGGTCGTGGGCCGATGATAGGAGGCATCTCACCGAGACAGTTCCGTCACAACCTCCGAGAGGATCGCTAGGCCGGCCGCAAGCTCATCTTTAGTGATGATCAACGGGGGAATGATCCGCAGCACATGGCCAGCGTACCCTGCCGGGTAGAGCAACAGCCCGCGCCGCAGGGCTTCATTCAGGATACGCCGTACGATCTCTCCATGGGGCGCACCATCGCGCTCTGGGTCCACAAACTCCACACCAATCATTAATCCTCGACCGCGCACGTCCCCGATGAATGCCGACCGCCGTTGCAGGTCGGTCAGCGCACTCATTGCCTCCTCAGAGCGCTGCCGGACGTTCTCCAGGACTGGCTCGTTCCGGAGAACTTGCAACGTGGCGAGGGCAGCGGCACACGCCACGGGGTTGCCACCGAAGGTTGTTCCGTGGGCCCCCGCCGGCCACTGCCCCATCAGTTCTCGCCGCGCAGCGACGACACTGAGAGGAAATCCGGACGCGAGGGCCTTCGAAAGTACGAGGATGTCGGGGCGCACACCAAACGCGTCCGCGGCGAAGAGGGCACCCGTCCGGCCGAATCCCGTCTGGATCTCATCAAGGATCAGCAGGATCCCATATCGATCGCAAACCGCTCGCAGGCGGGGAAGGAAGTCAGCCGGAGGTACAATGTATCCCCCTTCCCCCAGAATGGGCTCCACGATGATCGCTGCCACATCCTCAGGTGCGACTACGTGCCGAAACAGTCTCTCCAGACTGTGGAAGGAGTCTCCGCAACACCCGCCGGAGGTCCGGAACGGACACCGGTAACAGTATGGAAACGGCAGATGATATACGGATGGCAGCAAGGGCTCATAACCGTGGCGGTACTTGACATTGGACGTTGTGACCGACGCGGCACCCAGGGTGCGGCCGTGAAACCCTCCCACGAACGAGATGATGGCCGGGCGTCGGGTCACGTAGCGGGCCAGTTTCAAGGCTCCCTCCACTGCCTCGGCTCCGCTGTTGCTCCAGAAGAACATGTCCAGCCCGCCAGGAGTGACTGCGGCCAGTTCCTCGCTCAACTGCAGAACCGGGTCATAGAGGGCGACGCCAATGGGGCCGTGGATGAGGACTTCCAGTTGCTGCCGCGCCGCCTCCACGACCCGCGGGTGGCAATGTCCGAGGTTGCAGGCGGCCATGCCGGACACAAAGTCGACATACCGGCGACCGTCCAGCCCGATGAGGTACACACCCTCACCCCGCACGACGGGAAGATTGGGCCAGTCCTCGGCAAGGCTGGGTGCCAGTAACTCGCGAAGCTTAGCGATACGGTGAGCGAAACCCGCATCGGCCTGCGCCATGGGCCCCCCCGCGGCTCGCTACATAAACATAATTATCTCGCGAGGCCGATGCGTCAATCGGATACGGAATCGATGTCCTCCGGCGAGCAGGGCAGCCTGCCTACGTGCTCTGGAGACCTCACCATTTCTTGTGCCGCTTCACTCGTACCGCAGCGCCTCCACCGGGTCCAGCCGCGACGCCCGCCAGGCCGGGTAGACGCCGAAGACCACCCCCACCGCCACCGAAAACCCGAACGCCAGCGCCACCACCGGCGCCGCCGACGCCACCGTGGGCAGGCTGCCGAACAGCCGTGCCGCGAGCGTCCACGACAGGGCCAGCCCCGCCAGCATCCCCAGGAAGCCGCCCACCAGGCTGATCAGGACCGCCTCGGTCAGGAACTGCAGGAGGATGTGCCGCCGGCGCGCCCCCACGGCCAGGCGGATGCCGATCTCCCGGGTGCGCTCGGTCACCGACACCAGCATGATGTTCATGATGCCGATCCCTCCCACCACCAGGGAGATGCCGGCGATGCTGGACAGGGCCACGGTGAGAATGCGGAAGATGGCGTCCAGGGAACTCAGCAGCTGGCTCTGGGTCAGCACTGTGAAGTCTTCTTCGCCCCGGTGCTGGCGCAGCAGCACCCGCTGCACGGCGCGGCGGGCCTCCCCCACCGCGGTGGGGTCCGGCGCCTTCACAAAGAAGAAGGTGGCGTAGTTGAGGTTGAAGATCTGCTGGGCGGTGGTGAAGGGGATGTAGGCGCGGTCATCCAGGTCCAGACCCAGAATCGAACCTTCGGGCCGCAGCACCCCCACCACCTCGAACCCCCGCCCGCTGAGGGTGAACCGGCGCCCCACCGCCGTCAGCGGGTTCCGGTACAGCCGGCGGGCCAGGGTGTCGCCCAGGACCGCCACCCGCTTGCGGCGGATCAGGTCGGCCTCCTCCAGAAAGCGTCCGGCGGCCAGGGTGAGCCGCCGCGCCACGTACAGGTCGGGGGTGGTACCCACGACGGTGGTCGTCCACGCCCGCGACCCCGCGGCGACCTCGATCTGGGTCTGCAGCACGGGCGCCACCGCCGCGATCGGTCCCCGGTGGGCGGCCAGGGCCAGGGCGTCCTCGTAGGTCAGGGTCAGCCGTCCCTCCTCCGCGGGAGCGGACCCGAACTGGCCTTCTTTGGCCTTGCCGGGCAGGACCCACAGCAGGTCCGGCCCCAGGCTGGCGAACTCGCCGACCACGCTGCTGCGGGCGGCCTGGCCCACCGAGACCAGGGCGATGACGGCCGCCACGCCGATGATGACCCCCAGGGCTGTCAGGACCGAGCGCAGGGGGGTGGCGCGCAGGGACAGCAGCGCCACCTGCAGCGCATCCAGCACCTCGACGGCCGAGACCGCCCGCCGCACGGCGCGCCTCCTACATCCCTCCGGCGGCCGGCAGCCCGGCCAGGATGTCGGCGGCGCGGCGGGGGCGCGGGACCGGCCGGTCGCCCACGATGCGGCCGTCCCGCAGGGTGACGATCCGCCGGGCGTGCTCGGCAACCTCCGGGTCGTGGGTGACCATGGCGATGGTGATCCCCCGGGCGTTGAGGTCCTGGAACAGGGCCAGGATCTCGGCCCCGGAGCGGCTGTCCAGGTTGCCGGTGGGCTCGTCGGCCAGGATGATCGCCGGGTCGGTCACCAGCGCGCGGGCGATGGCCACCCGCTGCTGCTCGCCGCCGGACAGCTCCGCCGGGGTGTGGGACAGGCGTCCGCCCAGTCCCACCTGCTCCAGCGCCTGCCGGGCGCGCTCCCGCCGCTCGGCGGCGCCCACCCCCGCGTAGATCAGGGGGACCTCCACGTTGCGCAGCGCGTTCAGGCGCGGCAACAGGTTGTACATCTGAAACACAAAGCCGATGCGGCGGTTGCGGATCTGTGCGCGTTCGTCGTCGTCCAGGTGGGCCACGTCGCGACCGTCCAGCAGGTAGCGGCCCGAGGTGGGTCGGTCCAGGCAGCCCATCAGGTTCATCAGGGTGGACTTGCCCGACCCGGACGGGCCCATGATGGCGACGAACTCCCCCGGGCCGATCTCCAGGGTGACCCCCCGCAGCGCCGGCACCTCCACCCGGCCCAGGCGGTAGACCTTGGTGACCTCCTCCATCCGGACGACGGGGGTCATGGCACAAGCCGGGGACGCACCCGCATCCCCTCCCGCAGGGTGCGGGGATCGCCCAGCGCCACCACCTCGCCCTCGGACAGCCCCTCCTCCACGGCCACCAGCGTGTCGCTGCGCGGGCCCGTCCGCACCAGACGCCGGTGCAGCCGCCCGCCGTCCACAACGTAGACCCAGGAGCCGTCGTTCTCCGCGGCGACGACCGCCTCCACCGGCACCACCAGCGCCTGGGGCACCGTCTGCAGCAGCAGGTCCACGTCCACGCCCGTGCCAGCCCGCAGGGGGACGGGGCCGTCGAGGACGATGCGGACCCGCACCTGCCGGGAGCCCGGCCGTTGCTCCACCTGGGCGCCGACGGCCGCCACCCGGCCGGTCAGGACCAGTCCCGGGTACGCGTCGGCGGTGATGCGCGCCCGCAGGCCCACCGACACCCTGCCGATGTCGGCCTCGTCCACCTCGGCCGTGATCCACCCCGCCGGCGCCACTACCGTCACCACCGGCACGCCCGGTCCCACCAGGGCGCCCGGCCTCAGGTACACCCGCGCCACGATCCCGTCAAAAGGCGCGGCGAGCGCGGCCCGGCGGGCCCGCGCCGTCGCGGCGTCCGCCGCCGCCCGGGCCTGGCGGGCAGCCAGGCGGGCGGCTGCCAGGGCGGCCTCGCTCTGCCGCAGCGCCGCGCGGGAGGCGTCCAGCGCGGCCTGCGCCTGGCGCACCTGCTCGGACGCGGCGGTCACATCCTCCGGGCGGGCGCCGGCCTGCAGGGTCTGCAGGTGCGCGAGAGCCTGCCGGTACTGGGCGGCGGCGCTTGTGTACTGGGAGCGCGCCGCGTCCAGCTGGCTGGTGGACACGGCCCCCTGGGCGTACAGCTGCTCGGTGGATTGCAGGGTCCGCCGCGCCTGGTCCAGCGCCGCCCGGGCGGC
This sequence comes from Armatimonadota bacterium, assembly GCA_031081675.1. Classification (NCBI taxonomy): domain Bacteria; kingdom Bacillati; phylum Armatimonadota; species Armatimonadota bacterium. The sequence continues at coordinate 17,744 of JAVHLZ010000004.1, read as the reverse complement.
ATCCACGGCGGCCTGCGCCTGCTGCAGTTCGCCGGAACGCGCACCCGCCTGCAGCCGGGCCAGCGCGGCCTGAGCGGCGCGGTAGGCGGCTTCCGCCTGGCGGACCTGGGCGCGGGCGGCCTCGACCGCCGCCTGCGCCTGCCCAACCTGCGCGGCAGCCGCCTGGGCGGCCGCCTCCGCCTGGGATGCCTGAGCCCGCAGTTCGACGTCGTCCAGGAAGGCGAGAACCTGGCCGCCTCGCACGGCCTGCCCCTCCTCCACCAGGACGCGGGCCAGGCGGCCGGGCATGTCGAAGGACAGGTCCACGGCGGGGACCTCGTAGACGCCGGTGACCGGCAGGGTCACCTCCAGCGTGGCCCGCCGCGCCACGGCCGCGTCCACCGGTGTGGCCGCAGCCAGCGGACCTGACCGCAGGGCCCACCCGGCAGCGGCCAGGACGGCCAGCCCTGATGCGATCCACCACCCCAGTCGTCGCATGCGGCCCCATCATACCACTGCGTCTCCGCGTCCACCCAAGGGCCGTCCGGGCCCACAGGAGGGGCCCTGGGCGGTCCGGCGCTGTTGGTATGATGGAGCCGGAAGGTGGTCGCCGTGGGGAGTGGATGCGACGTCGCCCATCCCGCCGCGACGCACCGGACGGGACGCGCACGCCCCCGGCGGGCGCGGACGCTCCCTCCACCCTGCTGACGCTCCTGCGGGACCTGCTGGCCGTGCGTCCCGAGGTCGTCCCGCCCGCCGACGAAGAGCAGACGCGGGCGGCCTGAGGCCGACAGCCACAGGCCAGGCGGATGAGGCGGGGGTGCGCCCCGCAGCCGGACTGCGTCAGCGCAGGGACGAAACGGTCAGGGAGGGGCGGATCCAGGCACCGGCTTTCTCCCACAGGTCGGGTGACTCGCTGCCCAGGCGCCAGAAGGCCACGCCGGCCAGGCCCAGGTGCGCGGCCAGCGCCAGTTTGCGCTCCACGCTGCGGACGTCCTCGAAGTGCACCGTGCGATCCAGAATCCGGTAGTAGGGTGTCTGGGCCCGCACATCCCAGACGACCGGTACCCCCGCCCGCGCCGCGCGGCCCAGCGCCTCCCGCATCGAGACCACCTCGCCAGCGCCTCGGGCGGGCCAGTCGTAGCCGAACAGGGCGACTCCCAGGATGATCCGCGAGCGCGCCACCTGCGAGGCGGCGGACCGGACCGCCCCCTCCACCCACGGCAGCGGCGCCACCGGGCCAGCGGGGCCGGCCGAGCGCCCCTCGTGATACGCCCGCAGGATCACCCCATCGGCCACCTGGTCCAGCGCCGCCAGGTCGTAAGCCCCGGCCGGGAGACCATCCTCTGCCAGCGGAACGATCACGGACACCCGGCGGCCGCGGTCGTGGGCGGCTCGGGCCACGGCGGCCACCAGCCCCGACAGCGCCGGGCGGTCCGCCGCAGGCAAGACGCCCAGGTCGAGAACGGCCCCGTCGTAGTTGTGCTCCCGCAGGACGTCCGCCACCGCGGCGGCCACCTGGCCGGCCAGACCGGGGCGGCTCACCGCCGACCGGACGACGTCGGGCGACGCCGCCGAGACGCGGAAGGACACCCGCGCTCCCCGGCTGCGGGCCAGCGTCATCACCCGCGGGTCGTGGCGGCCGGCGAGCGTGCCGTCGGACGTCAGGACGACGTCGGTGGTGACGACCGCGCTGAGCCGGTGTCCCTGGGCGCGGACCGTGGACCAGGAGTTGGGGTCCCAGTCTGCATAGAAGCCCACGCCGGCCAGAGGACCCGGGGCCTGCGCCGGGGAGGCGCCGGCGGCCAGCAGGCAGACCAGGGCTGTGGGGGCGAAGGCGGCGAGGGTGCGTCTCAGCAGCGTCACGTCAGACAGGTCCGTCGTCAGGTGCGGCGTCGCCGGGCCGGTCGGCCCGCTGTCGGATTCGACGGGCGACCGACACTTTCCCTACCGGCGACCCGCGCTATCGACACTGTGCCCGCCGCCGCCTCCGGCCAGACAGACCGCGCCGCAGATCTCGCCCGCGGCAAGGACTCCCCCGGCCGCGGTGCCGAAGTCACGCCTGTCCGCAGCCGTCGCGGCGGAACGCGACCGCAGGGATGCCGGACGTTTGGGGGAAGATGCGGTGAAGATCGCGGTGGTGGGAGCCGGCGCCATCGGCGGGTACTACGGGGCGCTGCTGCAGGACGCGGGGTGCGAGGTCACCTTCCTGGCCCGGGGCGAGCACCTGCGGGCGCTGCGGGAGCAGGGGTTGCGCCTGGAGGACGTGGGCTCCCCGGCCCGGGTCCTGCCCGTGCGGGCCGTGGACCGGGCAGACGCCATCGGGCCGGTGGACCTGGTCCTGTTTGCGGTCAAGTCCTACGACACCGAAGCCGCGGCCGCCCACCTGCCGCCGCTGCTGGGCCCGCACACCGCCGTCCTGACCCTGCAAAATGGCGTGGCAAACGTCGAGGTCCTGGCCGAGCGGGTGGGCCGGGAGCACGTCCTGGGGGGAGCCTGCTACATCTTCACCTCGGTGCCGGCCCCCGGCGTGATCCGCCGTACTGGCGGGCCCCGGCGCATCGTCTTCGGGGAGCTGGACGGGTCCCGGTCGCCCCGCGCCCGGGCGATCGAGCAGGCGCTGGCCGCCACCGGGGTCCCGGTGGAGCTGTCGGACCGCATCCTGGTGGAGCTGTGGGAGAAGTACCTGTTCATCACCGCCCAGGGCGGGATGACGGCGCTGACGCGCCTGCCGGTGGGGGTGCTCCGCAGCACTCCTGCCACCTTCGAGATGTACCTGGACGTGGCCAGCGAGGTCGCCGCGGTCGGGCGCGCCCACGGCGTGCCCATCCCGCCCGGGGAGAGAGACCGGGTGCGCCGGTTCGCCGACGCGCTGGACCCCGACAGCTACTCGTCCCTGTATACCGACCTGACCCGGGGGCGGCGCCTGGAACTGGACGCGCTGGTCGGATACGCCGTCCGGCTGGGGCAGCGCTACGGCATTCCCACGCCCATGTGCCGGGCCATCTACGCCGCCCTGCTCCCCTACGACGAGGTCGCCCGCCGGACGGCGGCCCCCGGGCAGCCGGAAGGCTAGGCCACCGCCATGGAGTGGTGGCGACGCCTGTTTGACTCGCCGCTGTACTTCGAACTGTACGAGCCCCAGGACGTCGCCCGCGCCCGGGAGCAGGTCCCTCAGATTCTGTCCCTGCTGCAGCTCCGGCCGCCCGCCCGGATCCTCGACGTGCCGTGCGGATACGGTCGCCACGCGGTCGAACTGGCCGCCCGGGGGTTCGCGGTGACCGGGGTGGACATCTCCGAGGTCCAGCTGGGCCGCGCGCGCCAGCGGGCGGAGCAGGCCGGGGTCGCGGTGACCTGGGTGCGCCAGGACGTCCGGGACCTGGCGCTGCCCCCGGAATTCGACGCGGCCATCACCATGTTTCTGTCCTTCGGCTACTTCGACACCGACGAGGAGAACCTCGCCATGCTGGCTGGCATCGCCCGCGCGTTGCGCCCGGGCGGGCGCTTCCTGCTGGACTACTGGAACCGGGAGTACGAGATCCGCACCTTCGACCAGTACCAGGTGGACCGCACGGGGGACGTCTTCGAGGTGGAGGAGTGGGAGTTCGACCACCTGCGGGGGCGGCTGAACTGGACCAACCACATCTTCTTCCCCGACGGCCGCCGCCAGTCGTGGTTCCACTCCATCCGGGCCTACACGGTGGCCGAGGTGGTGGCGATGCTGGACCGCGCCGGCTTCCGGCTGGACGGGGTGTACGGCGGGCTGGACGGCCAGCCCTACTCCCTGGACAGCGAGGCCGCCGTCTTCGTCGCCACCCGCCGGTAGCCCGCCCCGCCGCGCCGGGAGGCCGTCCGCGGAATCGGAAGTCAGACCGCTCCGCGCGATCCGAGGGACACGCTAGGTACCGCCGGCCAGGCGGGCAATGACCTCCTGCCACTGGCGCCGGGACACCAGGACCTGCACCTGCGTGCCCTCCCCGATCTTTTCCCGGGAGTTGAAGGCCTCCACGGCGCAGATGATCCGGCGGCCCTCGATGGCCTGCAGCCGCGCCCGGACGGTGACCCGGTCGCCGGGGCCGGTGGGCGCCAGGTGGGTCACGCTGATGCTGTGGCCCACCGTGTCCTCGTCCGCCTCCAGGAACGGGAGGACGAGCGTCCGGCAGGCCAGCTCCATGTGCCGGACCAGCGACCAGGTGGCGTAGACGGGGTGGACCGGACCCAGGCCTTCAAACGTCGCCAGCATGTCCGGGGTCACCGTGACGGTGATACGGGCCTCGGCGCCGGGGGACAGTCCGGGTTTCACGCTGTAGTGGGCTTCGTCCGCCCCGGCCGCGCTCCTGCGGGGGAGATCGGCCGCCCGGCCGCGAAAGGTCCTGCGACACCCGCACAGGCCCGACGGGGGCGGGCGGCCATGTCTGCACGGCCGGCGGGAACGGTCACCTTCCTGTTCGCGGACATCGAGGGGTCGACCGAGCTGCTCCAGCAGCTGGGGGATGCGGCCTACACGCGCGTGCTGGCCGGGTACCGCGCGCTCATGCGCCGCTGCAGCGTCCGCCAGCGGGGCTACCCGGTCGATTCCCCCGGGGACACGTTCTTTGCGGTCTTCGCCGCTCCCCGGGATGCCGTGGCCGCCGCGGTGGCGATGCAGGCGGCCCTCGCCCGACACCGCTGGCCCCGGCGGGCGACGGTCCGCGCCCGCGTCGGGCTGCACACCGGCACCGCCGTTCCCACCCGCCGGGGCTACGCCGGCGTGGATGTCCATCGGGCCGCCCGCATCTGCGCCGCCGGCTACGGGGGGGCAGATCCTGCTGTCCGAAGCCACGGCCGTCCTGGTCGCCGGCACGTTGCCCGCACACACCTGGGTGTCTACCGCCTGCGCGGGCTGCGCCGGTCGGACCGGCTGTACCAGCTGCGGCACCCCCTCGTGCCCGCCGTTCTGCCTCCGCTGCGGGCCGAGGCAGCCGTGCTGCACAACCTGCCCCTGGCGCTGACCAGCTTCGTCGGGCGCGAGGAGGCGCTCAGGCAGGTCGCGGGGCTGCTGGCCGACTCCCGCCTGGTGACCCTCACCGGCCCCGGCGGCGTGGGCAAGACGCGGCTGGCCCTGGAGGTCGCCCGGACGCTGCTGCTTCGGTTCGCCCACGGCGTCTGGCTGGTGGACCTGACGCCCGTGACCGATCCCTCCCAGGTCCCCGCGGCCGTGGCTGCGGTGCTGCGGGTGCGGGAGGAACCCGGCCGACCCATGACTGCCACGCTGGTGGACGCCCTGCGCGGCCGCACCCTGCTGCTGGTCCTGGACAACTGCGAGCACGCGGTGGAGGCGACGGCGCGCCTCGCCCACGCGCTGCTGGGGGCAAGCGAGGGCATCACGATCCTGGCCACGAGCCGGGAGCGCCTGGGCGTGCCCGGGGAGGTGTCCTACCCGGTCCTCCCGCTGTCGCTGCCGGACCCTCACGCGACGCACCCGGCCGCCGTCCTGGGTGCTGAGGCGGTCCGCCTGTTCGTCGAGCGGGCGCGGGCCGCCCTGCCCGGGTTTGCGGTGGACGAATCCGCCCTCCCCCATGTGGTCCGCATCGCGCACGCCCTGGACGGCATCCCCCTGGCCGTCGAACTGGCCGCCGCCCACGCGCCCGCCCTGGCGCTGCCGGACCTGGCGGACCGGCTGGTGGACCGGTTCCGGCTGCGGATGGCCGGGGGGTCGCACCCCTCCCGCCACCAGACGCTGCAGGCGGCCCTGGACTGGAGCCACGACCTGCTGACCGACGGCGAGCGCCGTCTGCTGAGCCGCCTGTCGGCCTTCGCCGGCGGCTTCACCCTGGACGCCGCCGAAAGCGTCTGCGCGTGGGGCGGCATCACCCGGGACGAGGTGGTCCCGCTGCTGACGCGGCTGGTGAACCGGTCGCTGGTCCTGGTGACCGGAGCGCGCTACCGCCTTCTGGACACGGTCCGCCAGTACGCCGGCGAGCGGCTGGAGGAGGCGGGCGAACAGGACGCGGCCGAAGAGGCCCATCTCCGCTTCTACCGCGACCTGGCCGAGAGGGCCGAGGCGGGACTGCGCGGCCCTCAGCAGCACCTGTGGCTGCGGGTCCTGGACGCCGACGCGGCCAACCTCGCGACCGCCCTGGCCACCGCCCGGCGCCGCCCCTCAGCCGCCCCGGACGCCCTGCGACTGGCAGCATCCCTGTGGCTGTACTGGTACATCCGGGGCTACTGGAAGGAAGGGCGGGCTCTGCTGGCGGAGGTGCTGAAGGCGGCAGACTCCTCCCCTACCTGGTGGCGCGGCCGCGCGCTGATGGCCCTGGCGCACCTGTCGTTTGTCCTCGGGGACGACCACGGCGTGGCGGAGAAGACCCGCTTGAGCCTGCAACTGTGCCGCGAGTCGGGGGATACCTTCGGTGAGGCGTACTCCCTGCTCGTTCTGGGGGCCCTGGCCCGCCGGTCAGGCCGCGGCGAGGAGGCGGTGGCCCTGCACGAGCAGAGCCTGACGGTCTTCCGGCAGATGGGCGACCTGTGGGGAACCGCGTGGGCGCTGCGGCTGCTGGCGATCGTCCGGTGGTTCCGGGGCGAGCGCGATCGGGCCGTCCGCCTGTTCGAGGACAGCCTGGACCTGTCCCGCTCCCAGGGAAACACCATGAACCAGGCCGCGGCCCTGCACGGCCTGGGCCGCATCGCCGCCTACTCCGGAGACCACGCCCGGGCCGAGGCGCTGTTGAAGGAAGGCCTGCTGCTGTTCCGGGACCTGGGGGACCGGGAGGGCATCGCATCGTCGATCCTGATGCTGGGCTACGTGGCCGCCGCCCGGCAGCAGTACCGTCGCGCGGTGAGCTGCTGGCCGCCGCGCACGGGGCGCGCAGCGCCATCGGCGAGCCCTCCTCCGACGACCAGGCACAGGTGATCGGCGCCGCCCGGGCCGCGCTGGGCGACCGGGCGGTGGAGGAGGCCTGGGAGGAGGGCCGCGCGCTGGCGGTGGACGATGCGATCGCGGCGGCCCTGGAGTCCTGATGGCCCGCCGGGCCGGCCGGTCAGAAGGTCTTGGTCAGCGCGATCTGCAGCCCCGACCACGTGTACGTGCTGCCCGCCGCGCCTGCGTCCACCGTGGTGGACGTGTACGTCACGGCCATCCCCCAGTCGGTGGGAGGCAGAGGGCTGGGCCGGCCCACGCCGCCCAGCAGCGCGGGGACGTACGGCGGCGAGTCGCCGGACATGCGCAGGGACGGCAGCTTGTAGTGCAGGCCCACGCTCCACTCGGTGGCCGCCCCTGATGACGTCGTCAGGCCCGCGCTGGCGTTGGAGGGCGACCACACAAACCTCGCCGTCACCGCCCATCCCTCCGCCAGGGGCCGGCGCACCTCCACGCCCACCCGCACGCCGCTGCTGCGCACGCTGAGCCCCGGCGGCGCCCACTGCAGCGACCCGTAGCCCACCAGGCCCGTCAGCTGGACGGCGTCGGCGCCCAGGTCATGGGTGGCATCCGCGCTCCAGAAGGTGTCGGTGCCGGCGGCGTGCGCGCCGCTGAGCACGCGCAGGCGCAGCCCCCAGGGGGAGTCCCCGCGCACCATGCGATAATCCAGCCCCCACAGGCCCACGGTCCACGCCGCGCCCGTGCTGGACGACGCCGACGCCGGCCAGTAGGTCGCCTCCACCGTGTGGCGCGCCGGCGCGGCCATCTGGGCGCCCGCGGGCACCGCCGCCACCAGGACGAGCACCACGCAGTACACCCATGCTCCCCGCACCATGGGGCCCACCTCCGCGAGAAGTCACGAGGGAACGGCCGAAAGGACGGCGGCCGGCGGACGGAGCCGGCGGGCCGCAGCGCGCGGCCCACAGACAGCGTGAACGGTTGGCTGGAGTATTCCCGCCGGGGCGGGCATCTCCTGCCCGTGGACGGTGGCCGCCGCAGTCCGGGGGGCCGCGTTGCGGGGCGGCCGGGAGGCGGCTATCCTGAACGGCGTGACCCCCTCCCTGGACCTGGGCCTGACCGGCGGGACCGTGGCCGACGTGCGGGCCGGCCAGGTCCACCGCCGGGCGGTGGGCATCCGGGCGGGGCGCATCGCGGCCGTGGGTGCGGACGAGGAGATCGCCGCCCGAAGCCGCCGGGTGCTGGACCTGGCCGGGGCGGTGGTGGTCCCGGGATACATCGAGCCCCACGGCCACCTGCTGGTCGCCAGCCCGACCGAGTTCGCCGCCGTGCTGCTGCGGCACGGCACCACCACCGCCGCAGTCGACGCCCTCCCCCTGATGATGCTGGCACGGCCGGACAGGCTGGAGGGCGTGCTGGAGCACCTGGCGGCCCTGCCCATGAAGTTCCGCTGGCTGATCCGCCTGCACCCCCAGTCCTTCACCGACGGCGACGGGCGGTTTGCGCCCGGGCGGCTGCGCGCCCTGTGGCGGCGGCCCTGGGCGGCGGGGGTGGGCGAGGTGACCCGCTGGTTCGACGTGGTGCTGGGCGACCCGCAGCTGCGGGCGCTGATCCGCGCGGCGCGCGAGGACGGACGGCCCGTGGAAGGCCACGCCCCCGGCGCCTCGCGGGACCGCCTGGCGGCGCTGGCGGCGGCGGGGATCACCTCCTGCCACGAAGCCGTCACGGCCTCGGAGGTCCGGGACCGGCTGGAGGTGGGGCTGGCGGCCATGCTGCGGCACAGCAGCATCCGTCCCGACCTGCCGGTCCTGCTGGAGGCCGTCACGCCCCGGGACATCGCCTCCGGGCGGGTGATGCTCACCGCCGACGGCCCCACGCCGGCGTTCATCGCCCGGGCGGGCTACCTGGACCACCTGGCCCGGATCGCGATGGACCGCGGGGTGAGCCCCCTGGACGCGCTGCGCATGATCACCTACAACCCCGCCCGCTACTACGGGTGGGACGACCTGGGCGAGGTGGCCGTGGGGGCGCGGGCCGACCTCAACGTCCTGGCCGACCTGCGCGAGCCTACTCCGCTCGTGGTGATCTCCGCCGGCGAGGTCGCCGTCCGGGACGGGCGGGTGCTGGTCCCCCTGCCGCCGCCGGACTGGACCGGCGTGTTCGAGACACCCCCGATCCCGCACCTGGCGCCCCAGGCGCTGGCCTGTCCCCCGGGCCGGGTGGGCCTGCGCCTGAGCAACGACGTCATCACCGACCTCCTGCCGCCGGACGCGGTCCCTCCGGGGGCCCTGCATCTGGCGCTGGTGGACCGCCGGGGTCGGTGGATCACCCGCGCCCGCCTGGCCGGATGCGCCGACCGCCTGGGCGGGCTGGCCACCACCCTGACCAGCGGCTTCGAACCGGTGGCCGTCCTGGGCAGCGATCCGGAGGACATGGCCCGCGCCTTGCGCCGGCTGGCGGACCTGGGCGGAGGCGTGGTGGTAGTCGAGGGCGGCGCGGAGGTCTTCGCGCTGCGGGTGGACGTGGGGCCGTACTCTTCCCTGACGTGGGAAGAGGTGGTGGAGGCCAACCGCCGCTTCAACGCCCTGATGCGGTCCCGGGGATATCCGTTCTCCGACCCGCTGTTCACGCTGCTGTTCCTGACGTTTGACGCGCTGCCGTGGGCGCGGGTGACCTCCCGCGGCGTGTGGGACGTCCGCCGCCGCCAGGTGGTGCAGCCCCCCGACCCCCTGTGAGCCGCGCAGGAGAGCGCGGGGCCGAAGGGCAAGACATCCAGCACCCCACGGACGAGGAGGGACCATCCCATGCCCACGTACGCGATGCTGTTCACGTGGACCGAGCAGGGCGCCCGGACGGCCCGGGAAACCACCGCCCGGGCGGAGAAGTTTACCGCGCAGGCGCAGGCGTTCGGCGTGCGGGTGCGGGAGACCCTGTGGACCATGGGACCGTACGACGCCCTGGCGCTTCTGGACGCGCCCGACGACGCCGCCGCCAGCCGCGTGGCCATCTGGATGGCGGGCCAGGGCAACGTCCGCACCCTGACCATGCGGTGTTACACGGCCGCGGAGATGGCGCGGATCCTGCAGGGGCTGGGCTGAGACCCGCCCGATCCCAGAGGAGGACCTATGGCCGACGGCACCACCCCCGAACCCATTCAGCAGCTGCGAGCGCACCTGGCCACCATCGCCGACCTGCGGGCGGCGGCGGCGGTCCTGCGCTGGGACCAGGAGACCTACATGCCGCCGGCGGGAGCGGCCGGCCGGGCCGAGCAGCTGGGCACCCTGATGCGCCTGGCCCACGAACTGCTGGTGTCCCCCCGGACGCGGGAGCTGCTGGCCGCCGCGGAAGCGGTCCTGGACCGCCTGGACCCCGACTCGGACGACGCCCGGATCGTGGTGATGACCCGCCGGGACTATGACCGGGCCAGCCGCCTGCCGCCGGAGTTCGTCGCCGCGCGGGCCCGGCACGCGTCGGCCAGCGTCCAGATCTGGCGCGAGGCCCGGCGCCGCAACGACTTCCCCGCGTTCCGGCCGGCGCTGGCGCAGATGGTCGAGCTGGTCCGGCGGGAGGCCGACTACCTGGGCTATGCCGAGCACCCCTACGACGCCCTGCTGGACCACTACGAGCCCGGCATGACCTCGCGCCAGGTGGAGGCGCTGTTCGCGCGGCTGCGGGAGGCGACGGTTCCCCTGGTCCGGGCCATCGCCCGACGGGGCGCTCCCGACGACAGCTTCCTGTACGGGGAGTTCGACATCCAGCAGCAGCGGGCGTTCGGCCTGGAGGTGGCCCAGGCCTTCGGCTACGACCTGCGGCGAGGGCGCCTGGACGAGTCCACCCACCCCTTTGCCACCGCGTTCCACCCCGACGACGTCCGCATCACCACCCGGTACAGCCGCTATCTGCCCTCGGCCCTCTTCGCCATCTTCCACGAGGCCGGACACGCCCTGTACGAGCAGGGCATCCCGCCCCAGCTGGCCCGCACCTGCCTGGGCCGGGGGGCCAGCCTGGGATTCCACGAGTCCCAGTCCCGGCTGTGGGAGAACCTGGTGGGACGCAGCCGCCCCTTCTGGGCGCACTACTATCCGCGGCTACTGGAACTCTTCCCGTCCCTGCGCGGCGTGGACCTGGACCGGTTCTACCGGGCCGTCAACCGGGTCCAGCCGTCTCTGATCCGGGTCGAGGCCGACGAAGTCACCTACAACCTGCACATCATGCTGCGCTTTGACCTCGAGCGTCATCTGGTGGAGGGGACGCTGGCGGCGGACGAGCTGCCCGACGCCTGGCGGGAGAAGATGCAGGCCTACCTGGGCATCACCCCCCCGAGCGATGCCGAGGGCGTCCTGCAGGACATCCACTGGGCGTCGGGGTCGGTGGGGTACTTCCCCACCTACACCCTGGGCAACGTGATCTCCGTCCAGCTGTACGAGGCGGCGCGCCGGGACCACCCCGGCCTGCCGGAGGACATCGGCCGGGGGCAGTTCGGGACCCTCCTGGGCTGGTTGCGGGACCGCGTGCACCGGCACGGGCGCAAGTACCTGCCTGCCGATCTGCTGCGCCGGGCGACCGGATCCGACCTGACCCCCGACCCCTACCTGCGCTACCTGGACAGCAAGTTCGGGGAGATCTACGGCCTGGGGATCGGGCAGACCGCCCGGCGCCCATGACGCCGCGCCTGTGCACGCACTGCGGCGCGCCCCTGCAGTGGCGCCGTCTGGCCGACGAACGCCACCCGCAGCCGGTCTGTCCCCGCTGCGGCCTGGTGCACTGGCAGAACCCCAAGCCCACCGTCTCGGCGTTGATCACCCGCCAGGGCCCGGGGGGACGGAGGGAGGTCCTGCTGGTGCGGCGGGCTGTTCCGCCCCGCCAGGGGATGTGGGACTGCCCGGGCGGGTTCATCGACCCCGGGGAGTCTCCCGCCGAGGCGCTGGCCCGCGAACTGCGTGAGGAGCTGGGCGTCGAGGTGGCCCTCGGCCCGGTGGTGGGCATCTTCCCCGACCGCTATGGGGACGGCGAGGACGCCGAGGCGACCCTGAACATCTACTATCAGGCCGCCGTCACCCGGGGCGAGCCGGCTCCGGCCAGCGACGTCTGTGAGGCCCGGTGGTGGCCGCTGGACGACCTGCCGCCCCTGGCCTTCGACAACAACCGGGCGGCGCTGGCGGCCCTCCGGCAGGCACTGGCCGCGCCCCGCGGCTCGGCGTAACCATGTCCCGGCCCGGGCATGTCCGCAAGGGAGGCCCCAGGCCTCCCGGTGAGTCCCGTGCGCACGGCGTTCTGGATCGCGGTGGTCATCGCCATCGGGTGGGCGGTGGCCCGGGGGATGGACGCGTTCCTGCAGGCCCACCCGCGCCCGACCCTGTAGCCCCGCGCCGGGCCCGGCCGGGTACAATGGGGGCCGGAGGTCCGGCCGCGATGCAAAGGCGCGCCCGCAGCCGGTCCCGCGCAGACACTGGCGGGAGCGGCCAGTCGGGTTTCACCCTGATCGAGCTGCTGGTCGTGGTGGCCATCATCGGCATCCTGGCCGCCGTGCTGATCCCCAACTTCCTGCGGGCGCGCGCTCAGTCCCAGGTGGTGGCCAGCAAGGGGAACCTCCGCAACCTGGCCACGGCCCTGGAGACCTACTACCTGGACCACGGCCGCTACCCGGCACGCCTGGACGAGCTGGCCAGCGGCCAGGTGTACCTGCGCGCGGTGCCCGCCGACCCGTGCACGGGCCGCCCGTACACCTACACGCCGGTGGGCGACCCCCCGGCCGACTACCGGCTGTCGGCCGCCTGGCCCGCCGGAACACCCTGCGGACGAATCCAGCCGGGCATCAGCTACACGCCCTCGGGCGGACTGCAGGACAGCCCCTGACCTCGCGGCAGCAGGCCGGCGGGCGCGGCGGTATCAGTGCGCCTGGCGGGGGGGCCGCGGGGCGGGCGGGTGCGGCTCGCTGCCGCGGTAGGGCATGGGGACGTACTCCACCGACGGTCGCCGGAGGCCGGCCTGCGGGTACAGGGCCATCAGCCGGTAGACCTCCTCGGGCACGGCGGTGGACACCGGCAGGCCCAGCTGCTGCGCCTCCGCCACGGTAATGGGGTAGTCGTGGGTCCAGGTGCCCGACGTGAGCACGTCCGCCACCCGGGAGGCCTGGTCGCCGCCCATCTTGTCGCTGAGCAGCTGCACCACCGTGTCCCGCACCTGGCGCAGGGCCTTCTCGGCCACATCGGCCAGGATGAAGGTCTGGTCGTCGATCTCGTTGGGATCCTTGCGGGCCAGCACCTTGAGGACCGACGCCGCCGGGAACTGGCCGATCTGCGGGTCCATCGGCCCCAGGACCGCGTGCGGGTCCATGACGATCTCGTCGGCGGCCAGGGCGATGAGGCTGCCCCCGGACATGGCGTAGTGGGGCACGAACACCGTCACCCGACCGGGGTGCGCCCGCAGGGCCAGCGCGATCTGCTCGGCCGCCAGGACCAGGCCGCCGGGAGTGTGCAGGATGAGGTCGATCGGCATCTGGGGCGGGGTGAGGCGGATCGCCCGCAGCACCTCCTCGCTGTCGTGGATGTCGATGTAGCGCAGCAGGGGAAACCCCAGCAGGCTCATGGTCTCCTGGCGGTGAATCATGGCGATGACCCGCGACCCGCGCCGGCGCTCCAACAGGGTCAGCAGCCGCATGCGGGCTGCTTCCAGCATCCGGCGCTGCACGACGGGCTGCAGGGCTGACGCGATGAAGAACAGCCACAGGATGTCCAGCGCAGACATCAGGCACCTCCCCCACAGACGACGCCCGGGGATCCGGGACCCGCATTCCGCCGCCAGAGAAGGGCGTATGCACGCCCTGCCCTTTTCCCCTCTTCCCTTTTCCCTCTTCCCTTTTCCCTTCCCCAGCGATGGCCCGGCGTACGTACCGCTTGAGCAATTGCCTCTTCCCTTTTCCCTTTCCCGATCCGCGTTCCGCCACCAGAGAAGGGCGTATGCACGCCCTGCCCTTTTCCCCTCTTCCCTTTTCCCTCTTCCCTTTTCCCTTTGTGAGGAGGTGAGTTCCTCGTGGATGGCCAGGTTGCCGTGCTGGGACTGGGGCTGATGGGCCGGCCGGTGGCGCGCCGGCTCCAGGAGGCCGGATGGCAGGTGCGGGGATGGAACCGGTCGCCCCTGCCCCCGGACCTGAGCGCGGGCATCTCCCTCGTCCCCAGCCTGGCCGACGCGGCGCGGGCGCCCGTGTGCCTGCTGCTGCTGGCCGACTCGGCCGCCGTGGACGAGGTGCTCGCCGCCCTGCGGCCTCACCTGCGGCCGGGCCACCTGGTGGTGGACATGGGCACCTCCGACCCGGCGCGCTCGCGGGATCACGCCCTCCGGCTCGCCGCTGTGGGCGTGGGGTGGGTGGACGCCCCCGTCTCGGGCGGTCCCGAAGGCGCCGCCCGCGGCAGCCTGGCCATCATGGCGGGAGGGACGGACGCGGACGTGGCCCGGGCGCGGCCGATCCTGGAGGCGCTGGGGCGGGTGGTGCACGTGGGGCCGGCCGGAGCGGGCCACACCTGCAAGCTGGTCAACCAGGTGATCGTAGGACTGACCATCGGGGCCGTGGCCGAGGCCCTCACCCTCGCCGAGCGGTCGGGCGTGGACCCGCGGGTCGTCCAGAAGGCCCTGGCCGGCGGGTTTGCCGACTCCCGGATCCTGCAGGTGCACGGCAGCCGGATGGTCGCCCGGGCGTACATTCCCGGAGGCCGCGCCCGCACCCAGCTGAAGGACCTGCTGCTGGCCCAGGCCCTGGCCCGCGAGCACGGGGTGCGCCTGCCCCACCTGGACAGCGCGGTGGAGCTGTACCGCCGCGTGGTGGAGCGGGGCTGGGGTGACCTGGACCACTCGGTGGTGCACCGGCTGCTGTGGGAACAGGCGGAATAGTGACAGGCTTCTCCCAGGTTCATGCATCCGGACGGACGGCGGGGCTCTGCGTGCGCGCCCGTCCCCGCGGCGCCTGGGGAGAGGAGGCGCGTCACGGCCATCCGGCCGCGATCCGCGCCGCCAGGCGCGCGGCGCCGACGCACACCGCCGTGAAGACCCACGCGGCGGCCAGGAAGACCAGCGTGCCGCGCCCCAGGGGGCGTCCCAGGAGAACCTGGCGTACCAGCAGGCCGGCGGGGACGGCCACCGCCCAGTGCCGGAGCAGGCTCACCCAGCCGGGATTGCGGTACACCCCGGTCAGCGGGGCCAGCGCCCACCAGGCCGCCAGCAGCGGCACCGCATCCCGGGCCACGGCCCGGGCGGTCAGGAGGCCACCGTGCACGCGTACGCCGGCCGCGACAAACACCAGCAGGCCCAGGGCGTCGGCCGCCACCAGGAGCCGGCGGATGCGGCCCGCGGGCGCCGGGCCGGCCCGTCCACCGTGAGGTATCGCCATGGCTGATCCCCCCTCCCCAGCCACCGCCGCCGCGCCGGCCGTGGCGCCGCGCCCGGGCGGGACGTTCGCCTCCCTGCGCCACCGCAACTTCCGCCTGTGGTTTGCCGGTCAGCTGGTGTCGTTGTTCGGCACGTGGATGCAGGCCACGGCCCAGAGCTTTCTGGTCTTCGAGCTGACCCGCTCGCCCGCGTACCTGGGCTACGTGGGTTTTGCCTCGGGCATGCCCACCTGGGTCTTCATGCTCTATGGCGGGGTGGTGGCCGACCGGATGCCCCGGCGGACACTGTTAGTGTACACCCAGGGGGTCATGATGCTCCTGGCGTTCGCCCTGGCCGCGGTCACGTTCACCGGGAAGGTGGCGCCCTGGCACGTGGTGGCGCTGGCAGCGGCCCTGGGCGTGGCCAACGCCTTCGACGCGCCGGCCCGGCAGGCCTTCGTGGTGGATCTGGTCCCCCGGGACGACCTGACCAACGCCATCGCGCTGAACGCCACCATGTTCAACGCCGCCACCACCCTGGGGCCGGCGGCCGCCGGGTGGGTGTACGCCACCCTGGGACCGGCGTGGTGCTTCACCATCAACGGGCTGACGTTCGTGGCCGTGATCGCCGCCCTCCTCCTGATGCGTCTGCCTCCCGCCCCCGCGCCCCGGGGCTCGGGGCGGACCGGCCAGGACCTGCGGGAGGGCCTGCGCTATGCCGCGGCCCACGAACCGGTGCGGGTGCTGATCCTGGTGGTGGGCCTGCTCAGCCTGCTGGGGATCTCGGTGGGCACGCTGATCCCGGCGTGGGCGGTGCAGGTTCTGCACGGCAACGCCGCCACCAACGGCCTGCTGCAGTCCGCCCGGGGGGTGGGCGCGGTGGCCAGCGCCCTGTTCATCGCGTCTGTGGGCTCCCGCGTCCGGCGCGGCCGCCTGCTGGCCGGCGGACTGCTTTTGATCCCGGTGGCGTTGCTGGTGTTTGCCGGCGTGCGCCACGTGGCCCTGGCGCTCGGGGCGATGGCGGTGGTGGGCGCCGCGATGATCCTGGTGATGAACCTGGCCAACGCCATGGTGCAGTCCGCCGTGCCCGACGACCTGCGGGGGCGCGTGATGAGCCTGTACAGCCTGGTGTTTTTCGGTGCCATGCCCGTGGGCGCCCTGTGGGCCGGGGCCCTGGGCGAACGCGTCGGCGCACCTCTGGCCGTGGTCATCAACAGCGGCCTGCTGCTGGCCCTGGCGGTGGGGGTCCGGCTGCGGGCCCGGTGGCTGGACGTTGAATCTGCGCAATCTGCGCGATCTCCTCAATCCTGAAAGAGCGAAATTAACAGATTGCGCAGATTGCACAGATTGAGGAGATTCCCCGGTAAGGGGGGAACTTCGCCTGCCCTGGATGCGTTCCCAGGAGGGGAGGTGATGTGGCTGTGAGCAAGCTGGCCTGGACTGCGTGCGGCCTCGCCGCCGTCCTGGTCCTGGGGGCGGCCTCCGGGGTCCTGGCGCGGCCCTGGGGACCGCCGCCTGCCGACCGGCTCGCGCTGACCGCGCCCCGCCTGCAGCAGGCTCTGGGCCTGACCGAGGATCAGGCGAGGCGGCTGGAGACGGCCCTCCGGAGATACCG
This sequence comes from Armatimonadota bacterium, assembly GCA_031081675.1. Taxonomy (NCBI): domain Bacteria; kingdom Bacillati; phylum Armatimonadota; species Armatimonadota bacterium. Next base: position 934 of record JAVHLZ010000004.1, on the reverse strand, counting down.
CGACCGGACCGCCCGCCTGCGGCTGGATCTGGCCCGGGCCCGGCTGGATCTGCGGGAGGTGATGCTGGCCGAGCGCCCCGACACGGCGCGGGCGGACGAGATCGCCCGCCGCATCGGCGCGCTGACCGCCGAGCTGATCCGCGCCCGGGTGGCCCTGCAGGCCGAGCTGCGGGAGATCCTGACTCCCGACCAGCGCGCGCGCCTGGGCGCCCTCCTGCGCCAGAGAGCCCGCCGCGGGCGGTAAGGTGAGGGAAGAGGGAAGAAGGAAGAGGGAAGAAGGAAATGATCAAGGATGAAGGGCGCGGGGTCGTTCCCTTCTTCCCTCATCCCTCTTCCTTCTTCCTTATTTCTTCTTCGCCCGCTCCAGGTAGGTGGCGGTTTCCACTTCGACCCGGATCACCTCGCCGGGGGCGATGAACGGCGGGACCATGATGGTCAGCCCGTTGTCCAGGCGCGCTTCCTTCCACACGCTGCCCTCCACGCCCACACCCCGGGTCGGCGGGGCGGTGTCGGCCACCCGGACCTCCACCACGTCCGGCATGACGACGCCCACCGGCTGGCCGTCGGAGAACTCCACGGGCAGGGTCATCCCCTCGACCAGGAAGGAGGCCGCCCTGCCCAGCCGCGCGGCCTCGATGGACACCTGCTCGTAGGTCTCCACGTCCATGAAGTGGCACAGGTCGGCGTCCCGGTACAGGAACTGCATCGTCCGCCGGGCCAGGGTGACGTCCTCCAGCCGGTCGTCGGGTTTGAAGCGCACCTCCCGGATCGCTCCCGTGCGCATGTTCCGCAGCTTGGCGTGGGTCACCCCGCTGAGCTGGCCGCCGCCCATGTGGTAGGACGCGGCGATGACTTTGTAGAGGTCGCCTTCCAGGCGGACGGCCATGCCCGGCCGCAGCTCGGATGCCAGGATCATCCGCGCTCACCCCCGGCC